>NZ_JACFYJ010000052.1:0-58899 GCF_037126505.1 Paraburkholderia bengalensis | reverse complement strand
CCGCGCGCAAGGTCCGGGGCGCTCGCCCGGACAGACTCTGTACAATGATCCGATCGACAACCGGACGCATGGCTGCGACGCGGGCCAATCCGCGCCAGTTGCGGTGCTTCGCGCGCCGCGCGAGCAGCGCCGACGCCCGCCGAAGCGTCCCGCCGCACGACGGACGCCGCGCGCCATGCCATGCCGCCAACGCTTTACCGACATGGCCATCACCTACAAGACTCCCGACGACATCGCGCGCTTGCGCATTTCAGGCCGGCTCGCCGCCGACGTGCTCGCGATGATCGGCGAACACGTGAAGCCCGGCGTCTCGACGGGCGAACTCGACGCGATCTGCCATGACTACATCGTCAACACGCAGAAGGCCGTGGCGGCGAACGTCGGCTACATGGGCTTTCCGAAGACCGTGTGCACGTCGGTCAATTCCGTCGTGTGCCACGGCATTCCCGACCGCAGCGAAGTCCTCAAGGACGGCGACATCATCAACATCGACGTGGCTGTCATCAAGGACGGCTACTTCGGCGACACGAGCCGCATGTACACGGTCGGCGAGCCGAGCACGGTGGCGCGGCAACTGATCGACACGACGTACGAAGCGATGCTCGCGGGCATTCGACAGGTCAGGCCGGGCGCGACGCTCGGCGACGTCGGCAGCGCCATCCAGAAGATCGCCCAGCGCGACGGCTTCTCGATCGTGCGCGACTACTGCGGGCACGGCATCGGCAGGGTGTATCACGAAGATCCGCAGGTGCTGCACTACGGCCAGCCGGGGCAGGGCGTGCGCCTGAAGCCGGGCATGGTGTTCACGATCGAGCCGATGATCAACGCGGGCCGCGCCGGCACGACGGTGATGCGCGACGGCTGGACGGTCGTCACCAAGGATCGCTCGCTGTCCGCGCAATGGGAGCATATGGTCGCCGTCACCGACGACGGCTACGAGCTGCTCACGCCCTGGCCCGACGGCACGGGGCGCTACGAGGCGCCCTGAGCGGCGTTGCCGCGCGCGGGAGCGCGGCGCGGAAACGTTTGTAGTCCGTCGCGCGTGATGGGCCCGGCGCGTGCCGCCTTTGTCGGCGGCTGTCAACCCATGCGTGGTGGCCCGCACTGCGCCGAATTAAAGATTTGACTCGCGCGCCGGTTCGGTTAAAGCTACGCGCTAGCGTTTCACCCGGGTGACAAAAAGGATTTTCGAAGGGATTTTCGACCGCATGAATCCTTCACTGACCGTTCGCCGCATCGCAGCCGATCAGGGCGCCGTCTTCCGCGAGCTTCGTACGGCGTCGCTGCGCGAAGCGCCTTATGCATTCGGCGAGACGCTGGAAGAAGCACTGTCGGCCGATGCGGCCACGTTCGAAGCGACGGCGGCACAGCACGCCACGTCTGCCACGTCGACGTCGTTCATCCTGTACACGGAAGGGCATCCTGCCGGCCTGATCGGCGCGTGTTTCGAAGATGCGCCGTCGCATCGCGCGTTCGTCAGCGAGCTGTGGGTCGCGCCTGCCGTGCGTCATCTGCGCGGCGGCGAGCTGCTCGTCAACACCGCCAGCGAATGGCTTGCCGCGGCGGGCGCCGCCGAGATCTACGCGTGGATCGCCGACGAGAACCGCAACGCCATGCGCTTCTACGAGCGTCTCGGGTTCGGGCCGACCGGCGAGCACGAGCGCATCCCGCGCGCGCCGGACCAGTTCCAGACGCTGCTCGTGCGGCATGTGCCGAAAGCGGCCGGCGGCGGCGATGCCGCTTCCTGACGGCATTTCACTCTTCATCTGTCTCGTCGCCGCGCGCAGCGGCCTGAAACGGCACGTGTCCGGTGTCGTTCGCGCACACACTTTCACCGCTTTTTCGACCGTTCAGTGGACTGCCGCGTTAGCGCGCACCCGGCATTTTCCTGTCGCGTGAAGACTTATTGGCAAAAATGCTCACCGTTCGCCTGGACGCCTGTAAAATACGCAAAATTTTTTGCCCAACGCTATGTCGCCCAGGAAATCGCCATTTTTTGAACTGCGCAGTGGCGCGGTCGACACGCTGCTGTTCGTGGTCAAGACGACCAACCTCGAAGAAATGCATGCCGAGCTGACGCGGCGCTTCGAGGCGACGCCGGAATTCTTTGCGAACGACACCGTGGCGATCGACGTTCGGCGCCTCGCGGAAAATGAACGCGTGCCGCTCGCGGACATCGCGAAGCTGCTGGACAGCGTGCGCATGCGCCCGATCGGCGTAGTCGCCGACATCGCGCAGCAGGCGTGGGCGAACGAAGCGGGGCTGCCGCTGCTCGATGCGCGCGACACTCGCGCAAGCAAAGGCAGCGAAGGCGACGGGGCGCAAGCCGCCGCGCAGCCCGCCGCCGCGGCGGCTGCAGCGCGAGAGCCCGAAGCGGCGTCGTCGGGCGCGGCCGAACCGGTGCGCATCGCCAGCACGTCGTCACAGACGACGGTAGTCGACAAGCCGCTGCGCTCCGGCCAGCGCATCTACGCGAAGGGCGACCTCGTCGTGCTCGGCATGGTGAGCAATGGCGCCGAAGTGATCGCGGAAGGCAACATCCATATTTACGCGCCGCTGCGCGGCCGCGCGCTCGCGGGCGTGCACGGCAATCACGATGCGCGCATTTTCTGCACGTGTCTCGAGCCGGAACTGATTTCGATCGCGGGCATTTACCGCACGGCCGAGAATCCGCTGCCCGCCGACGTGAACGGCAAGCCCGTGCAGATCTGGCTCGACGAAGAAAAGCTGATGATCGAACCGCTGCGGCTCACCTGAAGCGCGCGCAGCGCTTGCAGTGCGCGTGTCGCGCGATGGAACTCCCGCCGGACTCAATAGACGAATTGACGAACACAAGGTAAAGGGTAAATGGCAAAAATCATTGTGGTGACTTCGGGCAAGGGTGGCGTAGGCAAGACGACCACGAGCGCGAGCTTTGCCTCCGGTCTCGCGCTGCGCGGTTCGAAAACGGCCGTGATCGATTTCGACGTCGGCCTGCGTAATCTCGATCTCATCATGGGTTGCGAGCGCCGCGTGGTGTACGACCTGATCAACGTGATCCAGGGCGAAGCGAACCTGAACCAGGCGCTGATCAAGGACAAGAAGTGCGAGAACCTGTTCATCCTCCCGGCGTCGCAGACGCGCGATAAAGACGCGCTGACGATGGAAGGCGTCGAGAAGGTCATCAACGACCTGATCGCGATGGACTTCGAATACATCGTCTGCGATTCGCCGGCGGGGATCGAGTCGGGCGCGCTGCTTGCGATGCACTTCGCCGACGAAGCGCTGATCGTGACGAACCCGGAAGTGTCGTCGGTGCGCGACTCGGACCGCATTCTCGGCATCCTGTCGTCGAAGACCAAGCGCGCGATCGAAAGCAAGGAGCCGATCAAGGAGCATCTGCTCATCACGCGCTACAATCCGAAGCGCGTCAGCGAAGGTGAAATGCTGTCGCTCACCGACATCCAGGAAATCCTGCGCATCGACCTGATCGGCGTGATTCCGGAATCGGAAGCTGTGCTGCATGCGTCGAACCAGGGCTTGCCCGCCGTGCATCTCGAAGGCACGGATGTCGCTGAAGCGTATAAGGACGTCGTGTCGCGTTTCCTCGGCGAGCAGAAGTCGCTTCGCTTTACCGATTACCAGAAGCCGGGCCTGCTGCAGCGCCTCTTCGGCACCAAGTAAAGGGAGGCGCACCTGATGTCGATTCTTTCGTTTCTGCTGGGCGAGAAGAAGAAGTCCGCGTCGATAGCGAAGGAACGCCTGCAGCTGATCATTGCGCACGAGCGCGTCGGCGGTAAAGCGCCGGCTGATTATCTGCCCGCGTTGCAACGTGAACTCGTCGCCGTGATTTCGAAGTACGTGAAAATCTCCGACGACGATATCCGCGTCAATCTCGAACGTCACGACGACCTCGAGGTGCTCGAGGTCAAGATCGAGATTCCGCAGGCTTGAGCGGCCCGCGTCGCGGCACTCGCGGGATGCGCGCCATCGTGTAGCGGTGGCGCGCTTCGCATGCCGGTGAGACAGCGCTTCTGTTTCCTAGCCGTTTTTCTCGGCTTTTCCTTTCGCTTTGTCCCCGCCTCTTCCGTCCCGCGTTTCCCGCTTTGTCTCAGCGCGCCCGCGCGCGAAATAATCCGTTGCACTTGAGGGCGTGCCGTAACACGTCGTCTGTCAGCCCTTTCGTCACCTCGCGCATTGAACGGACAACGCCGTTATCCGGTGCTGACACGAGAGGTGAAAACATGAACAAATCGATTCGTCTGCTGGCCGTTTCGGCTGTGCTCGCGGTATCCGGCCTGTCCGCGGTCGCGAGCGCTTGCGCGGCTGAAGTGATCGTCGTCGCGCCGTCCGCGCCGCCCGTCGAACGCTTCGAAGCCGTGCCCGCGCCGCGCGCCGGCTATGTGTGGGACAAGGGCCACTGGCGCTGGGATCACGGCCGTTATGTCTGGGTCGCGGGGCATTGGCAGATCGAGCGCGCCGGCTATCACTGGGTGCCGGGCCACTGGGTTGCGCACGGCCCGAACTGGCGCTGGGTCCAGGGTCATTGGGCGTGATCGCGAGGTGACCAGCGAACAGGCGGCGATCACGCGTAGGCCATCCGCCTGTTCAACGAACGCGCCCGAGAGCGCGCTTATCGCAACCATCAAGGGAGCTGTCAGATGAGAAAAAGAACCTTGCTCGCGATCGCCGTGCTGGCGGTCACGTTGGCCGGTTGCGTCGTCGTGCCGGCACGCCCCGTGTACTACCATCCCGTGGGCGTGCTCGTGTATTGACGATTGTGGGAGGTCGGGCGCGTTCTACGGATGCGCCCGATTTTGTCTTCGGCAGCACGCGTCCCAACCGGCTTCATTCCTTGGCTTCGGCACGCGGCGTCGCGGGTTCAGTAGCGCTCGCGGTCTGGTCGGTCGCTGCCGGGGTCGGTGGTGTCAGATAGCGCGCCGACAGCGCCTCGTACAACGGCGGCGCGAACAGCGCCGAAATCCTGCTGGACACGAGCGCCGTCGCCATCAGCGAGATCACGAGCGCATGCCCGTTGATCATCTCCATCACGATCACGAACGATGTGATGGGCGACTGCGTGACGGCGGCCAGATAGCCGACCATCGCGAGCGCGATCAGCATCGGCAGCTGCATGTCGCTGAAGATCATGTGCAGGACATTGCCGAAACCCGCGCCGATCGACAGCGACGGCGCAAAGATGCCGCCGGGAATGCCCGGCAAATACGAGCCGACCATCGACGCGAACTTCAGCAGCGGATAGAACACGGACAGGTGCTCGGTGCCATAGAGCAGTCCACGTGCTTCGGAATAGCCGCTGCCGAACGTCGTGCCGCCCGATACGAGGCCGATCACCGCGATCGCGAGCCCGCACAGCGCCGCAAAAGCGACGGGCCGCTCTTCGTTCAGCCGGCGCAGCGGCGCCGGAATCCAGCGCGACGTGTTGAGCAGCAGCCAGCCGAACACGCCGCCCGCAATGCCCGTGACGATGCCCGTGATGACGACGGCCACGGCAAGCAGATTGGGGAAATGCGCGCCGATGTCTATCGTGCCGAAATAGGTGTAGTTGCCATTCAGCCCGAGCGCAATGATGCCGGCGATGATGATTGCCGTGATCAGCACGCCGCTTGCGCGCGCCTCGAAGCTGCGCGTTAGTTCTTCGATCGCGAAAACAATGCCCGCTAGCGGCGTGTTGAAGGCCGCCGACAGCCCCGCGGCCGCCCCCGCCAGCACCAGTTGCCGCTCGATCAGCGCGTTCGAGCGCGGGTACAGCCGGCGCAGGTTGAACATCAGCGCTGCGCCGACCTGCACCGTCGGCCCTTCGCGGCCGATCGTGAAACCGCCCAGAATCGCGAGAAACGACACGGCGATCTTGCCGAGTAGAAGCCGAAAGGTGAGCAGCCGAGCGCCCGATGCGCTCGTATTCGAATGCAGCGTCGCGATCACTTGCGGAATGCCGCTGCCTTCTGCGCCGCGAAAGTAACGACGCGTGAGCCACACCGACGCCGCGGCGACCGCGGGCGTCAGCAGCAGCGTGAGCCAGCGGTGCCGGTTCTGCAGTTCGAGGAAGGCGTTGTAGCCAAAATCGATCAGCCGCGCATAGAACACGGCGACAAGGCCGACGGCGATCGCGCCCAGCCAGAAGATGCCGTACTGGCGCCACAGGCGCCGCACGCGACGGCCGATGCTCGAGGACAGCAGGGGTGTCCGTGACATGTGGAGTCGGGCGGAAAATGGGCAAAAGGGGCAAACGGGTGGGCAAATTATAGTCGGCGGTGCGAAAAGCACGGGGCTAAACGGTGCCAAAACGCGGGTGAAGGCGGCCAGAGGCGGCGCACAAGCGGTGCACAAGCGGTGCCGACCGGCGCGCGTAGACCGTATCACCTGCCAATGCTGTCAAGCGCGGTAACGTCTGGTAACCACGGAACGGTTCCGGCAAGATTTTCCTCTGCCTGTTTCGCGGGCAATTATCATTGCGCTCGGCTACACTTGCTGATTACGACCCAGCAGCTCAAACGGGCAATCAATGAAGCGAATTCTCATCGTCAAAGTTACCTCCATGGGCGACGTGATCCAGGCGCAGCCAATCGTCTCGGATCTGAAGCGCGCGTTTCCGGGCGTCGAGGTCGACTGGGCGGTGGACGAGTCCTTTGCGGAGATCGCTCGCTGGAATCCCGGCATCGATCGCGTGCTGTGCGCGCCGTTGCGCCGCTTCAAGAAGGCGCGGCGCTGGGAGGATTTCAGGGCCATCGCTCAGTCCATCGCCGAACTGCGCGCGAAGCCGTACGACGTCGTCGTCGATATCCACGGTGTGTACAAGAGCGCGATCATCGCGTTTCTGTCGCGCTCGCGGCGGCGGCTCGGCTACCGCTCGCAAGATCTCGGCGAACGCGGCGCGGCGTTCGCCTATACCGGCCGGTTCGCGCCGCCGCGCGATCGCAACGCCTGGAATGGCATGCGTGAAACGGTGAGCACGGCGCTCGGCTATCCGCTCGACGGGCCCGCCGACTACAACCTGCGCATCCCTGCGCCTGCGCGCCCCATCGTCGACACGGGCGGGCGGCCGCTCGCGTTGCTGTTCCATGCGGCGTCGAAGGACGACAAGAAGTGGCCGACGGCGCATTGGGTCGAGATCGCGCGCGATCTCGTGCGGCGCGGCTTTTATGTGGCCGTGCCGTGGGGCTCGGCCGCGGAGCGCAGCGAAGGACTCGCTATCGTCAGCCAGGTGGAGGGCGCCGAACTGCTGCCGCAACTGAGCGTGACCGAAATCGCGCAGACGATCGCGGCCTCGGACTTCGTGATCGGCGTCGACACCGGCTTCGTCCATCTCGCGCATGCGCTCGAGAAGCGCACCGTCATGATTTTCATCGCGACGTCGCGGGAAACCTTTGGCAACAACGTGCCGTTCCGGTCGGTTTCGATTGGCGACGGCAACTCCGTGCCGCCCGTCGCGGAAGCGCTTGCCGCGATCGATCACGTCCATTCCGATGCGCGCGCGCTCGACGGGCATGGCGAATCGGCGGCGGCTGCCTGAAGGCAGGCGGGGCGGGCTGAAACGAGAAAAAAGAAAAGAGGCGCACGCGCAATTCGCCCAATTTCGGACGCCGTCGCGAGACGCCTCTGAAAAGCCCGCGCCTGAAGCGCGCGGACCGAGAGGAAACCTGCAGAACAAACGGGTACAACATCCCTAGAGACAGCGCGTCCGCGGACAAGTTCAACCATTTTTGCCATTTTGTTGATTTTTCGGCAGGCCGTGCGTTGTGGCGTCCGTGGACGGTTTCCGCCGGCCATCGCTTTGCCTGTCGCGTCGGGCTTTTCCGGCTAGGCGCGCCGGCCTGATCGGCGGCTTCATTCCTTCACCTACCGTCTGTCCCGCCGTCGTTCCGCGGTTCTTCCCGCGTCTTCTCCCGCGTCTTCTCCCGCGTCTTCTCCATTACACGCCTGTTAAAACTGTCGCTTTTCTTTCACCTTCCGGCGAACGCATCGGCGCGCTGGACGTGCGCTCGCGGCGCCAGGCCCGGTCGTCCGCGCGCACGCCTGTCCGCCAAGGCTTTGCCGGCGGGCTTCCCCGTCGTGTCACGGGTTTCGATGTGCCGTTCGCACGCTATCTGCGCGCGTCGCCGGTCGGCGTAACGCTTTGCCGCCTGTAACACGAGTCCAGTGGACGCTTACAAATTGCAACGGTCGCCGCTGACCGGTTCGTGTTCAATCGAGGTCATTCGGGGTTCGCTCGAATAACGACACTGACTCACAGGGAGAAGAAAGTGAAACGACTGATGTTGGCTTTGGTGACGGGCGCGCTGCTGGCGGCATCGCTCAGCGGCTGTATCGTGGTGCCGGACGGCGGCTATCACCATCACGGCTACTACTATCGCTAATCGGGCGACAAATGCTGATGGCCGCTCAGGCTCAGGCCGTCAGCATTTCGAACGCGACGACGGCGGCGATCGCAGCCAGATTCGCCGCCACGGCCTCGACGACGATGCCGCGCCAGGTCGCCGGTTTGAAGCGCAGCGCAAGCAGCAGCGAGCCAAGCAGCGCCAGCGCGATGATCACGACGATATCCGCGTTACCCAGATGAAAGTTCATCGATGCCTCGCCGACACCGCCTGGTTCCTGCTCGAGTATAGGCAGATCGAAAAGGGTTACGCGTTTTTCACCTGCCCGGCCACGCGCTTATCGACAAGCCGTTATCGACAGACAAGTCAGGCAAAAAAACCGGCGCGTCGCTTCGCGCCGGGGTTTTTGCGTTGAAGCCGCTAGTCGCCTGATAGTTACATCAGGCGTGCGTCGCGCGTTTCGCGCATGCACAGCACGCCGACGAGGCTGAGCACCGCAGCCGCCGACACGTACATGCCCACCCACGACAGCCCGCCCTGCGCCGCCAGCATCTGCGCGATGTAGGGCGCGACGGACGCGCCCAGGATGCCGCCCAGGTTGTACGCGACGCCCGCGCCCGTATAGCGCACGTTGGTCGGGAAGAGCTCGGGCAAGAGCGCGCCCATCGGCGCGAACGTCACGCCCATCAGGAACAGTTCGATGACAAGGAACAGCTGCACGAGCGGCATCGAGCCGCTGCCGAGCAGCGGCGCCATCGTAAAGCCCGAAAGGATCGCCGCGATGCAGCCGACGACCAGCACCGGCTTGCGGCCGAAGCGGTCGCTCGCCCACGCGGAGATCGGCGTCGCGAGCGCCATGAACACGACGGCTACGCACAACATGCCAAGAAAGCTCTGCCGCGGAATGTGCAGCGTCGACACGCCGTACGACAGCGAGAACACTGTCGAGATATAGAACAGCGTGTAGCAGACGACCATCGCGAACGCACCGAGCAGCACGGGCCACAGATGGCGTCCGAGCAGCGTCGCGACCGGCACGCGCACGCGCTCGTGGCGGTCGATCGCAGCCTGGAAGGCTGGCGTTTCGGCGATTTTCAGGCGCACGTAGAGGCCGAGCGCGACCAGCACCGCGCTGACGAGGAACGGCACGCGCCAGCCCCAACTGCGGAACTGCTCGTCCGACAGCGACAGCGCGAGTCCGAAGAACAAGCCGTTCGACGCCAGGAAGCCGATCGACGGCCCGAGCTGCGGGAACATGCCGAACCAGCCGCGCTTGCCGGCGGGCGCATTTTCGGTCGCGAGCAGCGCGGCGCCGCCCCATTCGCCGCCAAGCCCGATGCCCTGGCCGAAGCGCAGCACGCACAGCAGGATCGGCGCGAGGCTGCCGATCGAATCGTAGCCGGGGACGAAGCCGATCAGCGTCGTCGACAGGCCCATCACGAGCAGCGAGGCGACGAGCGTCGATTTGCGGCCGATGCGGTCGCCGAAGTGGCCGAACAGGAACGAGCCGATCGGCCGCGCGATAAACGCGATGCCGAACGTCACGAATGCCGAGAGCGCCTGCGCCGTCGCCGAGCCGTGCGGGAAAAAGACCGGGCCGATGACGAGCGCGGCGGCCGTCGCGTAGACGTAGAAGTCGTAGAACTCGATCGCCGTGCCGATGAAGCTCGCGAAGATCACGCGCGACGCGCTGCTCCGGCGTCCCGCGCCGGGCTGGGCGCTGGAAAGGGGTGATGAGGACATGCAGGGTCTCCAGATGTCGCGACGCTGCCGCGGGCGGGCGGCGCGTCTTTGTGTGGTGAAGTGTGGGGCGAAGCGGGGACGCGCGCAATCGGACGGGGATCGAAGGCGGCGTGCTCGCGACGCGAGACGTTGCATGTGCAACGAGTCGACAGCCTGCAACGCGCGGACGCTCCGGCGCGCCTCGCCTGTCCGTTCAACAGGGCGGGCAGACGCGGCAGCCTCGCGATGCAAGCCGGGCGGACGCGCGCGCGGGTGGCGCGGCAACGTGACGGTCGGGCTGCGCGACGCGAGCGGGTGAGCAGGTGGCGCGCAGCGATTGCCGGAGATTCCGGCAGGTGTTTAAAAAATTATAGCGAGGGCGGGCGCGCGCGGCAAGGCGGGCATGGGCGCCTTGCCGCACGCGAGTGAATTCAGTCGATGGTTTGCGCCTGCGGCGAAGCGAACGTGCGCAACTGGAATTTGCCGTTGTCGTTGAAGAGCCAGTCTTCGAACAGTTCGACCTGGCCTCTGGCGTCCAGCAGCTTCGAAGGCGGCAGCGGCAGCGGCGCCGAGCGACGCAATGTTGCGAGCGCAGTGCTCTCGGCTTCGTCGTCGCCGTTCGTGCGATACACGTTCGAGGCGACGATCTGCCCATCGCGATCGACGACGAACGACACGACGACCAGCGAGCGCAGCATCGCCTGGGGCGTGCCTTGCAGCACATACGAGGGATTGCGGTCGAGGATGTGCCGTGCGACGGCCGAGCGGTATTGATCGAGCGTCGCGCTGTTGAGCGCGGCGGGCGGCGGTGCAACGGCGGCCGATCGCGGCGGCGGTGTGACCGTGAAATTGCAGGCCGTGGCGAGCAGCACGAACGCGAGCGCCGCGGCTCGCCTGAACGTCGGAATGATGCGGCCTGAAAACGAGAGCGTGGACATCGCAATAACTCGTACGCGAGATATATCTTCATCGTAGACGAAGCGTGTTGCGATTCAATGAGCGTTGCTACCGATGTGAGCGGTGGCGCGCATCGGGAACGCATCGAGCGGGGGATTGGCAGCGAGCTCGCTCGGGCCGCCGGTATGTGAAAGCCGATCTTTCCCGGCCATTGCTGCCTGACGATATTTGGCAATCCGAATATGGCTTCGTGCCAGGTATACCGATTCCGCGTGTCACGGCGAGGTACACCCGAAATATCCCACCCCGGCCTGCTTAACGGCGGTTACGACGAAAACCGCAAGTATGTGCATCACTTCTGCCGCAGGCTTCATGACCCATACCCTCTGCTCCTGACCAGCTCGCGCCTGTGGATTTCGCTGGACACTATGCATCGGGAATCGGACGCCCCGCCACCGAACTCACAGCGGAACAAACCAATAACATTGCGGCGGCGACATTGGCGGGCAGATGGGTGGGTAGAAATGAAAAACGGGCCGAGAGGCCCGTATTCATTGCGTGTCCTGGCGGAGGGTGTGGGATTCGAACCCACGAAGGCCGTAAAGCCTTGCCGGTTTTCAAGACCGGTGCATTCAACCGCTCTGCCAACCCTCCGAGCCCGAAATTGTAACCCGAAACGCGTCCCTCACGGCCACTAAACGAGGTGGCCAATCACGATTCCTTCAGAAAGAGCGCTTGAAGATCGTTGAGGAATGCCTGGCCGAGAGGCGTCGGCGCGATCTTCTCGTGATCTCGCGTAATCAGGCCGCGCTGTTCCGCTTCCTTCAAGGCCGGTTCGATCGATGTCATCGGCAGGCCGGTTCGCTCGATGAAGCGATGCACCGGGAACCCTTCCACGAGTCGCAGCGCATTCAGCATGAACTCGAACGGCAGGTCGCGCGCACCGACTTCATGCTCTTCCTGCACGGCATTGCCCGCCCGCGCTTGCTCGATGAACGTCGCGGGATGCTTGAAGCGCATCTGCCGCAAGATGCGGTTGGGAAACGACAGCTTCGTATGCGCGCCCGCGCCGATGCCCAGATAGTCGCCGAAGCGCCAATAGTTCAGATTGTGTTTGCTCTGCCGATGCGGCTTCGCATACGCCGACACCTCATAGCGCTCGTAGCCCGCCTCGCGCGTGCGTTCGTGAATCCAGTCCTGCATGTCGGCCGATGCGTCGTCGTCGGGCAGCGGCGGCGGGAACTTCGCGAACAGCGTATTGGGTTCCAGCGTCAGGTGATAGAGCGACAGATGCGGCGGCGCGTACGACAAGGCCGTTTCGATATCGGCCTGGCATTCCGCCAAAGTCTGCTTCGGCAGGGCGAACATCAGGTCGAGATTGAAGTTGTCGAACGTCTTCGCGGCCACGTCGACGGCATGGCGCGCCTGCGTCGAATCGTGGATGCGGCCGAGCGCTTTCAGATGCGTCTCGTTGAAGCTCTGAATGCCAACCGACAACCGGTTCACGCCGCTCGCGCGAAACCGGGCGAATTTGTCGGCTTCGAACGTGCCGGGGTTCGCTTCGAGCGTGATTTCGGCGTCGGCATCGAGCGGCAGCAGCGCGCGCACGTCCGACAGCAGCCGGTCGAGCCCCTTCGCCGACATCAGGCTAGGCGTGCCGCCGCCGATGAACACGGTATGCACCTGCCGTCCCCAGACGAGCGGCAGCGCCTGTTCGAGATCGCCGCGCAACGCGTCGAGATAGTCGTCTTCGGGAAACGCGCCGCCTTTCGACTCATGCGAATTGAAGTCGCAATACGGACACTTGCGCACGCACCATGGGAAATGCACGTACAGCGCCAGGGGCGGCAGTGACGTCAGCCGGATGCTGCCGGGCGACGTGAACGCCTTGATCACGCCGGCGCCTGACGTCGATGCGATGCTCACGCTTCCTCCTTCAGCCGCGCGAACAGCTGCTGCAACGCGATCGCGCGATGGCTGTTCGCGTTCTTCACGGCGGGATCGAGTTCGGCCGCCGTCGCGTTCAGCGCGGGCAGGAAGAAGTATGGGTCGTAGCCGAAGCCGTTCGCGCCGCGCGGCGCATCGAGCAGCTCGCCGTGCCAGCGGCCTTCCGCGATCAGCGGTTCCGGGTCGTCGGCGTGGCGCACCAGCGCGAGCACGCAGAAGTAGTACGCGCGGCGGTCGGTCGCGTTCTTCAGTTCACCGACGAGGCGCGCGTTGTTGGCCGCGTCGCTCTTCTCGCCGCCCGCAAGCTGCGCATAGCGCGCCGACCAGACGCCGGGCGCGCCGCGCAGCGCGCGCACGCACAGGCCGGAATCGTCGGCGATCGCGGGCAGAGCCGTCAGCTTCGACGCGTGCCGCGCCTTGGTCAGCGCGTTCTCGACGAAGGTCGGATGAGGCTCCTCCGCCTCGGGCACATTCAGCGCGCCTTGCGGAATCAGCTCGATGCCCGCCGTGCCGAACAGCGCGGAAAACTCGCGCAGCTTGCCCGCGTTGTTCGATGCAAGCACGATCCTGCGCAGCGCGTTGTCGCGAAGATCATTCACCCTTCAACTCCAGTGCTTCCTTCTGCATCGCGATGAGCGTCGCGATGCCGCCTTGCGCGAGATCGAGCAACTTGTTCATCTCGTCGCGCGAGAACGGCACGCCTTCCGCCGTGCCCTGAATTTCGACGAAGCCGCCGTCGCCCGTCATCACGACGTTCATGTCAGTGTCGCACTTCGAGTCTTCGTCGTAGTCGAGATCGAGCACGGGCACGCCGTCGAACACGCCGACGGAAATGGCCGCGACGTAGTCGTTGATCGGCGAGCTTTCGATGCGGCCCGTTGCGAGCAGCTTCGCGACGGCATCGTGCGCGGCGACGAACGCACCCGTGATGCTCGCCGTGCGCGTGCCGCCGTCGGCCTGGATCACATCGCAATCGATGTTCAGCGTGCGCGCGCCGAGCCGCTCCAGATCGAACACCGAGCGCAGCGCGCGGCCGATCAGCCGCTGGATCTCCTGCGTGCGGCCCGTCTGCTTGCCGCGTGCGGCTTCGCGGTCGCTGCGCGTATGTGTCGCGCGCGGCAGCATGCCGTATTCCGCCGTGAGCCAGCCCTGGCCTCGGTCGCGCAGAAACGCGGGCACGATCTCGGCGACGCTTGCCGTGCAGATCACCTTGGTGTCGCCGAATTCGACCAGCACGGAGCCTTCCGCGTGCTTCGTGTAGTGGCGCGTGATGCGCACGTCGCGCAACTGGTCGGCGGCGCGGCCGCTGGGGCGTTTCGTGGTGTCGTTCATCGTCGGGGAATGAGGAAAGGAGGGCGGAAGGAAACCGCAATTTTACCGCCGATCGCCGCGCCTTCGCCCGCGCTGTTCAACACGGCGCAGCATGGCTGCCGTGCAACGGAAACGCCTGCCATCGGCGAGCGCGCGAACGGGTTCGGATTGGCGCCCGCCCGGGCTTACCCGCAGGCGGCATCCGGCAGGTGCTTCCGGCAAAAATGGGATAATGCGCGTTCTCCGCCTCGCGTCTCGTACACGCCGGGCGACTCGAATCCCTGGTCGTGCGATGCGATGTTCGCGCGGCCACAATCGCGAGACCTGACATGATCTACAGTATGACTGGCTATGCGAGCGCCACGCGCGAACTCGCAGCAGCATCGGGCAACGGCGGCGTCAGCGTGTCCGTCGAATTGCGCACGGTGAACTCGCGCTTTCTCGACCTGAACTTCCGCATGCCGGAAGACGTGCGCGTCTGCGAGCCGACGCTGCGCGAAATGCTGATGAACAAGCTGTCGCGCGGCAAGGTCGATATCCGCATCAACCTGCAGCGCAGCGAGCAGTCGGCGAACGCGGGCGCGCTGAACCGCGACGCGCTCGCGCAACTCGCCGTGCTGGAAGGTGCCGTGCTCGACGCCTTTCCCGATGCGGGCCGCCTGCGCACGGGCGAAATCCTGCGCTGGCCGGGCGTGCTGGCCGAGAGCGGCGTGTCGCCGGACGTGCTGCGCGACGCCGTGCTCGCATGCGGCAAGCAGGCGATCGCGGATCTGATCGACGTGCGCGCGCGTGAAGGCGCGCAGCTTGCGACGATGCTGCTCAACAACGTCGGCGAGATGGAAGCGATCGTCACGAAGATTACGCCGCTCGTGCCGGAGCTGATCGCGAAGCATCAGCAGAAGATCGTCGAGCGCCTGCAGGAAGCACTCGGCATCGCGGCACCGGACCATGCGGCGACGATCGTGTCGCGCGAAGAGATTGCCGAGCGCATCCGTCAGGAAGTGACGATGTACGGCATTCGCATCGACATCGCCGAAGAACTGTCGCGCCTCACCGCGCATCTGAACGAAACGCGTCATGTGATACAGAAGGGCGGCAAGGTCGGCAAGCGTCTGGACTTCATGATGCAGGAGTTGAACCGCGAGGCGAACACGTTGGGCTCGAAGGCGGCGGCGAAGGAACTCGCCGATTCGTCGATGACGCTCAAGCTGCTCATCGAACAGATGCGCGAACAAGTACAAAACCTGGAGTAATACGGGAGTCTCACCAGCATGACCGAACCCAAACCCGAAGCCCGGCGCGAAGGCGCGCCCCGCAATCCGTACGCGGGCGTCTATCCCGGCAACCTGTTCATGGTCGTCGCGCCGTCGGGCGCTGGCAAGTCGACGCTCGTCAACGCGCTGCTCGCGCGCGACCCGGCCATCCGTCTGTCGATTTCGTACACCACGCGCCCCCCGCGTCCGAAAGAGCAGGACGGCGAGCACTATCACTTTACGACCGTCGAAGATTTTCTCCAGCGTCACGACGCGGGCGAGTTTCTCGAAAGCGCCGAAGTGCACGGCAACTACTACGCGACCTCGCGCGTGTGGATCGAAGAGCAGATGAAAAGCGGGCATGACGTGCTGCTCGAAATCGACTGGCAGGGCGCGCAGCAGGTGAAGAAGCAGTTCCGCAATGCCGTCGAAATTTTCATCTTGCCGCCGTCGCTCGAAGCGCTCGAAGAGCGTCTGAAAAAGCGCGGCCAGGACGAGCCGAACGTCATCACGCGACGCCTGCTCGCAGCGGGCAGCGAGATGGCGCACGCAGCGGAAGCGGAGTATGTGGTGATCAACGAAAACTTCGATCGCGCGCTCGGCGAACTGCAATGCCTGGTGTCGGCCACGCGTTCGCGCTTCGCGTCGCAATACGCGCGTCACACGGAGCTCTTCATGCAGCTCGGCATTCACTTGCCGCACGCCTGATCACGGGCGAGCCTGGAAGGACATAAGGTAGAATAACCAACATACAGAGAAGGAATTTTCAACATGGCCCGCATTACCGTCGAAGACTGCCTGAAACAGATCCCGAATCGTTTCGAACTGGCGCTTGCTGCAACCTATCGCGCGCGTCAGCTCGCTCAAGGCCACACGCCGAAGATCGAAAGCCGCGACAAGCCCACCGTGCTCGCGCTGCGTGAGATCGCGTCTGGCCAGGTTGGCCTCGAAATGCTGAAGAAGGTGCCCGTCTGAGGCGCGCTTCAATTTTGATGGTCATGTAACTCAACCCTACGCGTGCAGCCCGGCACTATCGATACGGAGGCGACCATGAGCACCAACCCCTCGCCATCCGCCACGGAAGTGGACCACGCTGCCCACGAACACGATAGCGACTCGCCTTCGTCTGCACGCAAGTACATCGACGCGGTCCTCGAACAATCGTTTCGCCACCTGTTCGGACCGACCGCCACGCCGGAGCAGCCGCGCCGGCATGACGTCGTCTCCATCGCCAAGCTGACCTCCGCGCTGTCCGGCTATCTGAGCCCGGAAGAAATCAAGGAGGTCAAGGCGGCCTTCCACTTCAGCGACGAAGCTCACCTCGGGCAGTACCGTCAAAGCGGCGAACCCTACATCACGCATCCTGTTGCCGTCGCGGAAACGTGCGCGGCCTGGAAGCTCGACGCCCAGTCGATCATGGCCGCGCTTCTGCATGACGTGATGGAAGACCAGGGCGTGACCAAAACCGAACTCGCGGAGCGTTTCGGTGCGAAGGTCGCGGAACTGGTCGACGGATTGTCGAAGCTCGACAAGATGGAGTTCCGCAGCCGCGAGGAAGCGCAGGCGGAAAACTTCCGCAAGATGCTGCTCGCGATGGCGCGCGACGTCCGCGTGATTCTCGTGAAGCTCGCGGACCGGCTGCACAACATGCGCACGCTCGGCGCCGTGCCGCCGGAAAAGCGTCGCCGCGTCGCGCGCGAGACGCTGGATATTTATGCGCCCATCGCGCACCGGCTCGGCCTGAACAATACCTATCGCGAGTTGCAGGACCTGAGCTTCGCGAACTTCAATCCGCATCGTTACGCTACGCTCGAAAAAGCCGTGAAGGCCGCGCGCGGCAATCGGCGCGAAGTGGTCGGCAAGATTCTCGAATCCGTGCAGCGCGCCATTTGTGACGCCAAGATCGAAGCCGAAGTGACGGGCCGCGAGAAAACCATCTTCAGCATCTACAAGAAGATGCGCGACAAGCAGCTGTCGTTCTCGCAGGTGCTCGACGTGTACGGTTTCCGCGTGGTCGTCGAGAGTCCGCTCGAGTGCTATACGTGCCTCGGCGCGCTGCATGCGCTTTACAAGCCGGTGCCGGGCAAGTTCAAGGACTACATCGCGATTCCGAAGGTCAACGGCTATCAGTCGCTGCACACCACGCTGGTCGGCCCGTTCGGCGCGCCGATCGAGTTCCAGGTGCGCACGCGCAAGATGCACGAGATCGCGGAAGCGGGCGTGGCCGCGCACTGGCTGTACAAGAACGGCGGCGCGGATCTGAACGATGTGCAAAAGCGTGCGCATCAGTGGCTCAAGTCGCTGCTCGACATTCAAAGCGAAGTCGGCGATTCGAGCGAGTTCCTCGAACACGTCAAGATCGATCTGTTCCCGGACGCCGTCTACGTGTTTACGCCGAAGTCGAAGATCATGGCGCTGCCGCGCGGCGCCACGGCGTTGGATTTCGCCTATTCGATCCACAGCGACCTGGGCAACCAGTGCGTCGCGGTGAAGATCAACAACGAGTTGCTGCCGCTGCGCACCGAGCTGAAGAGCGGCGATATCGTTGAAGTGATCACGGCGCCGTACTCGAAGCCGAATCCCGCGTGGCTCGGCTTCGTGCGCACGGGTAAGGCGCGTACGGCGATCCGCCATTATCTGAAGACGATGCGCCTGAACGAGTCCGTGCAGCTTGGCGAGCGGCTCGTCGACCAGTCGCTGAAGGGCTATGGGCTCGCGCTGTCCGACGTGACGCCGGAGGTGTGGGACAAGCTCGTGCTGTGGACGGGCAACAAGAACCGTCAGGAAATTTTCGCAGACATCGGCCTTGGCCGGCGCGTGGCCGCGGTGATGGCCAAGCGTATCGAAGTGTTGATGAACGGCCGCGAAGGGCACGAAGGCGACGATGACCATCCGCGCTCCGAGCATCCGACGCCGAACGCGCCGCCCGTGGTCATCACGGGCACGGAAGGGATGTCGGTGCAGCTGTCCGCATGCTGCCGCCCCATTCCGGGCGACGACATCATGGGCTACATCGGCATCGGCCTCGGCATGGCGATCCACACCACGGATTGCCGCGTCGCGCAGCGCATTCATCGGCGCGACCCGGGCCGCTGGATCGACGTCGCCTGGGCGCCGCAACCTGGGCGTCTGTTCGACGTCGCGGTCAAGGTGCTGGTCAAGAACACCAAGGGCGTGTTCGCGCGCGTCGCGGCGGACATCACGTCGGCGGACGCGAACATCGTGCACATTGCGATGGACGAAGACCAGTCGCAGGAATCGACGGTGCTACGCTTCGTCATTCAGGTCAGCGATCGCGTGCATCTGGCCAACGTGATGCGCCGCGTACGGACCAATCTCGACGTGATGCGCATCGCGCGCGAACGGCCGAGCGAAGAAGGGCATCGTCATCACGACGGCGGCATGCGGATCGATCGCGAGCGCGCCGATTACTGAAATCGAAGTTGGGAGGCGGGCGCGCCGCTTGCAATGCAGCTATCCGATGGCGCGCCAGTCTTTGCCTGTCCACGGGAACCACGCGATGAACGTAGCTGATCTTTCCGATCTGGCGCTCGACTACTGGGTCGCGCGCAGCCTGCACGACTTCGTGCGCGAAATTCACTTTACCGACAGCGGCCGCGTCGTTTCGATACGCGGCAATGATCGCGGCCGACCGTGGGACGGGCGCTTCACGCCTTCCGTTTCGTGGGAGGCAGCGGCTGTCGTGCTCGAACGCGCGCAGCGGCTCGAAGTGCGCGAGCGCACGCGCGATGGCGCTGCGCATTGCGTGGCGGATTTCGAAGGCGGACACCGGACGGTGTCCTCGCATGGCGATTCGCTGCGCGTCGCGCTGTTGCGCGCCTTCGTGATCAGCCGCTTCGGCGATACCGTCGACGAGGTGCTGCGTCAGCCCCAATCGCTGTTCGGCACCAAGGCGACGCCTGTGGGCGAGCAATCGGCGGTGGGTATCGAAAACGAACTGCCGAAGCCGGACGGCGAGATCGGCGATATCCGGTCGGCGCCGCGCTGACGCGGGCCGCAACCGCTGCGAAAACAGGCGGTAGAAACCGTCGCTCAAAAGACAAAGGGCCTTCCGGATGGAAGGCCCTTCATGGATGGCGCGGCTGGCAGGATTCGAACCCACGACCCCTTGGTTCGTAGCCAAGTACTCTATCCAACTGAGCTACAGCCGCACGCTAAACTTGAACTGCTGGGCAACACATACTGCTGCGTTTAGCCCTCTGAAATGAAAGGGCCTTCCTGGAGGAAGGCCCTCGAAAAGGTGGCGCGGCTGGCAGGATTCGAACCCACGACCCCTTGGTTCGTAGCCAAGTACTCTATCCAACTGAGCTACAGCCGCACGCAGAAATGAGATTATAGCAAGGTCTCGGAAAAAGGGAAGGGCTCGCTCCGAAAATTGTGACAGTAACCGTATCATGTACGCTTGAGGCGGGATATCCGCTGGAACGCTGAACGATCATGAACAAAGCCTTTGTCAAAGAATCGACTGACGAGAACGACGACGACCTCGACGCCGCGCAACCCGAAATGCCCGCAGGCGCGAAAAATTACATCACGCCGGCGGGCTATCGCCGGCTGCGCGACGAACTGCTGCATCTGATCGACGACGAGCGGCCGGAGGTGGTGAAGCTGGTGTCGTGGGCGGCGTCGAACGGCGATCGCTCGGAGAATGGCGACTACATCTACGGCAAGCGGCGGCTGCGCGAAATCGACCGGCGCATCCGCTTCCTGACCAAGCGGATCGACCTTGCCGAGGTCGTCAACAGCAGCCGCCAGGAAAACACCGACCAGGTGTTCTTCGGCGCGACGGTCGAATACGCGACGGAAGATGGCGAGACGCACACGGTGAAGATCGTCGGTATCGACGAGGTGAATCTCGACCAAGGGCACGTCAGCTGGATCTCGCCGATTGCCCGAGCGCTGCTGAAGGCGAAGGTCGGCGATCAGGTGACGCTGCACACGCCCGCCGGCCCGCAGCCAATCGACGTGCTCGACGTGTCTTATCCGACGCGCGAGGAGGAAGGGGCATAAACGCGCGTCGCGCTGTCTCGCGGGCGTGTTGTCCGGCAGCGCGGCATGTTGCGGCGAAGCGGCACCGGCGTGCACGCAAACCGGCGCCGCGATATTGCAGCCCGGCCGAACGAAAAAAGGCGCCGCAAGCGGCGCCTTTTTCATGCTGCGAGTACTGCTCGATGCTTAGAAGCGGTGACGCAGACCAGCCGTCACTGCAACTTGCTTCTCGTTCGCCGAAGCGTTCAGGCCATTGATGTTGGCGTTGACGATTGAGTTGTCGCTGACTTGCTGATATTCGCCCTGCAGGTAGACGTCGGTACGCTTCGACAGCGCGTAAGCCGTTTGCAGGTTGAACTGGTTCCAGTGCGGCGACTGGCTGCCCAGGCTCGCACGCGTGTACGTGTACGAACCGGCGATGCTGATTGCCGGCGTCAGTGCGTAACGTGCGTTCGCTTCGTAGTTCTGGAAGTGCGCGCTGTTGCCGCCGAAGCTGTTCGTCAGACCCTGGTTGCCCGATGCGCTCTGGCCGATACCAGCCATGTTCGACAGGTTCGTCTGCGAGTACACGAGACCGACGGTTGCCGGGCCGAACGTGTAGTTGCCGCCTGCGCCCCACGTCTGCTGACGGCCAGCGAAGAACGTGGTGTCGCCGTTCAATGCGCCTGCCGTGTTGAACGCTGCGCTCGCGCCCGTTGCGCCGTTGCTGTTCAGTTGCAGGTAAGCAGCAGCCAGGTTGAAGCCTGCGAAGCTGTACGACACGCCAGCGCTGTATGCGCGGTTGTTCGCGAAGCCGTCAGCCTGGTTCGAGAAGCCGTACAACGCGCCGAACTTGAGACCGGCGTAGTTCGCGCTCTGGTACTTGACCGAGTTGTTGACGCGGAACGAGTTGTTCAGGTTGTCGTTGTCGAACGGGTGGGCGAACTGCGTGCCGCCGTATTGCGTGCCCGTCAGCGACAGGGGACCGACGTAGTCGACCATGCTGTCATATTGACGGCCGAGCGTCACCGCGCCGAACTGGTCGCTTGCCAGACCGACGAAAGCCTGACGGCCGAACAGACGGCTGTTCTGCTTGAGCGTGCCGTCGTTGATGCCGAAGCCGTTTTCCAACGTGAAGATTGCCTTCAGGCCGCCGCCGAGGTCTTCAGCGCCCCGCAGGCCGAAACGGCTGCCGTTCACCGAGCCGCTCGTCATCTGGACGTTGCTGTGACCTTGGCCCGGTGCAGTTGCCTGGTTGTTCGTGTAGGTGATGCCGGCGTCGATCAGGCCGTACAGCGTGACGCTGCTTTGCGCGTGCGCAGCAGTTGCGAAAACGCCCGTCAGGGCAGCGACCATGAGAGTCTTTTTCATCTTTGTAAACTCCGAGAACAGGATGGGTTTTGGAAACCCAGGCTTGATGGAAACTTCACGCGGGCGCTGCGAGAGGCGCGGATCGCGTGAACAACGCACGGTGACCGACGTGCGTTCGTTTCCGGGTAGGCAAAGTGTAGAGACGTGGCCTGCCAGATGGCCGTTCCGATTTCCGCAATAAAGTATTACGGGATGGGCAATTATAGATGGATGGCTTGAGAGCCTTATTGATAAAGGCTTTGCGGCCTATTGCGCGGATTGGGCGCCGAGTGTCAACCTGGCTGCGTTGTTCAATTACGACATGAAATGATGCGTGAAAACAACGCAAAAATAGTTGAAAACCGATTGTTGTCACCCTCGCAATAGTAGATTGCGAAAGCCACACCTAATCAAATTCGCGCCGGACGCTATACTGAAATCTCTGCTTTTCGAAGCAGACTTTTTCGTTGACGAAAAAGATCTCCAAACCTTTGTCGGCGCGACTTCACCAAGTCGCGCTTTTTTTTTGCCTGTTCTCGGCTGTCACAGCCAAGCGCGGATTACCGCTTTCGTTCCGGCGCGACTGGTGCAAATTCGAGTCCCGGTGTCAGGCTCCAATCTTCGACCACGTAGTGGCGGGCGTCCATTGGGGATGACAGCAGGTTCTGCCAGTGATCGCCGTGCCAGATGGGATCGAAATCGAGCGTCGACGCCCGTTGCGGCGCTTCGGCGGGCTGTAGGGTTTTCGCCGGGTGGAACAGCTGACGGGCGACGCGTGGGAACGTATCGAACAGCATGGCATTTCTCCGATTTCGCACTGCTGGCTGAAATCTTGCAGGGCAGCGCTAACCCTCACAACTCGTGAAAACACTTATGAAAGCCACGATCGCCGGCATCGAGGAAATTTTTCTCATGCGTTTTGGTCATCGGTAACGCAGACCGATTATATTTCGCGGCCGATATGTAAATTCCCGACTTGGTGGTCGTTTATCGTTTGATTTGACGAAAATCGAAAATTCTGTTTGAAAACGACTTGACGACGCAGTGTTCGAACCCGTATAAATTCCCTGCTGGCTTTCGCGACGTATTCACATGCGGGTATTAAGGGCATTCAAATCGTTAATCGCAACCGGCATTTAATCGCATTATCTGTTTTGTCAAATCGAGGAAAGTGGAACATGGAAACGGGTATCGTCAAATGGTTCAACGATGCTAAGGGCTATGGCTTCATCACGTCCGATACGGGCGGCGAGGACCTCTTCGCGCACTTCTCGGAGATCCGCGCGGAAGGCTTCAAGTCGCTGAAGGAAAATCAGCGCGTATCGTTCGACGTCAAGGCGGGTCCGAAGGGACGGCAGGCCGCGAACATTCAGCCGCTGTGAGTTACTTTCGCGTCGTTAGCCGCTATTGGTAAAAACCCTCGCCCAGCGAGGGTTTTTTATTGGCTCGCGACGGCATTATGTCCGCCCGCGTCTGCGTTCATGAGGACTTCGAGTTTGACTACGGCTCGGTCCGCTGTTTTAATCAAACCGTCATATACAGGTAATCCCTGATTGATGATTTATTTATGGCGCCGAAGCAGATTTGCTTATTTTCCACGCTCGCCAAAACGCTTGCGAACGTATCTCTCGGGTGAAATTGCACCAGCGCGAGACCAGCGATAGGGCATACTTGTGCAAAGTTATGCACCGCACAGTTTTTTCTATGTCCGAACCATTGTTGTCTAAACTGGCCTTCGACAAGCCCATCGTATTCGTCGACCTCGAAACGACAGGCGGCTCCGTCGGCGTTCATCGAATCACCGAAATCGGTGTGGTTGAAGTGGGGCCGAATGGCGCTTCCACCTGGACGACGCTCGTCGATCCCGGTCAGCCGATCCCGCCGTTCATCCAGCAGCTGACGGGCATCACGAACGACATGGTGCGCGGTGCGCCCGCTTTCGAATCGATAGCCGCCGACCTGTTCGCACGGCTCGACGGCAAGTTGTTCGTCGCGCACAACGCGAGCTTCGATCGCGGCTTTCTGCGCGGCGAGTTCGAGCGAGTGGGCCTCAGATTCAACCCCGACGTGCTGTGCACGGTGCGCCTGTCGCGCGCGCTATTTCCCGCCGAAAAGCGTCACGGTCTCGACGCGCTCGTCGAGCGGCACGGGCTCGTGCCGTCGGACCGTCACCGTGCGCTCGCCGATGCCGATCTGATCTGGCAGTTCTGGCAGCGGCTGCACGGTCTGGTTCCCGTCGACGTGCTGCGCGCACAGATTGACAAGACGATGCGGCGCTTCCGCCTCGCGGGCGACATCACCGAGGATCTGCTCGATACGGCGCCTGCCGGCTGCGGCGTGTACGCGTTTTTCGGTGAGAACGACGCGCCGCTGTACGTCGGGCGCAGCGTGCGCGTGCGTCAGCGTTTGCGGTCGCATCTGACGGGCGAGCGGCGCTCGTCGAAGGAATTGAAGCTGGCGCAGCAGGTGCGACGCGTCGAATGGCGCGCGACGGGCGGCGAAATCGGCGCGCTGCTCGCCGAAGCGCAGATGATTGCGGCGCTGCGGCCGCCGCACAATCGCGTGCCGCGTGCGAGCCGCGCCGATCCCGTCGATGCGCCCTGGCCTTTTGACGGCGCCATCGCTTTCGAAGAACGCGACGCCGCCGACGGCGCGCGGGTCTTTCACATTGTCGACGGCTGGCGTTATCTGGGGCACGCGCCGTCGCTGGCCGATGCGTCCGCGTTGCTGGCAGCGCAAGCGCCGCGCGCGTTCGAACTGTCGACCTGGCGCATTCTGCAGTCGCATTTCGCACGCGGGTTGCGCGTGCTGCCGCTCAGCCGCCCGAGCGTCGAGCCGGTAGTAACGGCGACAACGCCGACAACGCCGACAACGCCGACAACGCCGACAACGCCGACAACGCCGACAACGGCGACAACGGCGATCGTTGCGCCAACGCCCGCCGACGCCGCCTGCTAACCCGTCGCCCCGACGCCGCCCGTCGCGCACACGTGCCCGAGCGCGCGCGTCAACGCCGCGTTGCGCGTGCTGTCGTAGCGCGTGAGCGATTTCCAGTTGTCGATGCTGCGCGCGACCCGCGTCGGGCAATCGTCCTGCGCGCGCAGCGTCTGCACGCGGGAGAGGGCGGCGATCAGCGATTGAGTCAGCTTGTCGAGTTGCGGCCGCAGGCTGGTCGCGAGATCGGGCGCGGCACCTTCGGGCGGGCGGGTCGTCCGCCACGTATCGAACAGCGCATTCTGCACGTCCTTGCTTGCGTCAATCTGATCTTGGAAGAACGCGTGCGCGAACGCCGGATCAACGCCTGCTTGCGCCGCGCGCTTCTCGACATCGGCGAGCAGCGCCTGTTCGCGCGGCGTATCGGTGATCGGTTGATGATGCGCCCACTTGTAACGCGCAACGGGCTCCGCGAGCGAGAGACGTTGCGAAACCAGCGCGATCAGATTGGTCAACGCGGTGTCATCGCCGTCGGCGCGGGCCGGCGAGGACGCAAAGGCGAGGGCGGATGCCAGCGTGAGCGCGGCAAGCGCGGCGGCGAAGGTCGGACGAGGCATTGGACTGGGCATTACGCAGCACGGCTGCGCAACGAAAATGGAAAAGACAGAAGAATAGACTAAGCCCGCAAGTATGCGATTAGCATACGCACCCATGCGCCTAAGCGGGTAGACAAGAGAGGCGAGCGGTCGTCCCAATAGACGCGCGCCAGCACGCGACACATTGCCGCATCATCGGCGGGTGTTCAGCAGAACGGAGCCAACACGCGCGACTGAACCGCCGGCGCACACGCACGCCGTGCTCCGGCGAAGGAAGCACGCGACCGTGCATCAGCCCTGCGCGCATGCGTCACTGCGCGAGCCCCGATGCTGCAATGCACACGAGAACGGTTACTTCGAATCGCACGACTTGCGTTGTTCGTCGAAGAACGCGCGAACGTGCTCCGGCAACTCTGCACCCAGAAATTCGACGCCTGCCGGTTCCGGATCCGGGCTGAACACCTTGTCGGGGGTCGGAATCTTCGGCGGTTTGGTATCCATGATCTTTCTCCTTTACGAAAACATTATCTTCCTCACGATGCGCGACGCACCAGCGGTGCCGCACACAGGCGAAGTTTTGGCGCGCGCTTTGTTGCTTTAACGGCACACGTGCCTAAGGATTCAAGCGCGATGTTTAGAATTTACCGATTACCCGTATTGCAGTACCTCTAAACACTGCGTTTTGACCGCTTGCTATACTGCGCGCTCACTTCGACAGGTAGCGATGACACGTTCGACACGCTGGATCAGCCTCGTTTGGCTGGCGCTGGTACTCAATGTACTGTCGCCCGTCATCGGCTATGCGCGTGCGCCGGGCGGCCGAAGTCCGCTCTCCGTCGAACTCTGTCATGCGGCCGGCGCGCAGAGCGTCGTCATCGACCTCGGCGATTCTCACGACAGCACGCCGAAGCCGCACCTTGCCGTTCCCCACTGTGTCTACTGTCCGGGCTTCGCCGCCAACTTCGCGCTTGGCGCGAGCGTCCCGTTGGTCACGCCTCCCGTTCGCCTGCTTGCCTACTCGCAAGCCGCCGAACCGGATGCCGTTTCTGTGCGCCGCAGCGTACGCGTTGCGCAGCCGCGTGCCCCGCCTGTCTCGTTGATCTGAAGCTTTCTCAGCCAGCTCGTCCGCATTCGCCTGACGTCGTCTAGACGTAGCGGGCTGCGAGCCGTCATGCCTGCCGTCGTTCCAAACCTGCCGGGCCTTCCGGGGCTCTAGCCGCTTCTGCCCGCCGCATCGGGCAACGAGCGGGGGATCGCGCGCATCGGCATGGCGCTTCCGATCACGTTTCCAGGATTTTTCATGCGCATCGTTTCCGTTGCGCTGTCCGCTCGCGCGCCGTTATCGGTGGCGTGCGCGGCAGTGTTCGCCGTTCAACCTGCCTGGGCCGTCGAAAGTACGACCGATCGTGCCGCTCCCGCTACCCCGCCGGATACTTCGGTGTCCCATTCTTCTGTAACGAACAGCTCCACGAGTTCGTTGACTGAACCGGCCAACACGCTCGAAGCCGTCAAGGTCACGGCCACGGGCGCCGCGGCCGCGTTTGCGCCCGACACGCCCGGCGCGGTCGAGACCGTCACGCGCGAGCAGATGGACGCGCGCAACATCGTCAATACGGAGGACGCGCTGAAGTACGCGCCCAACGTGATGGTGCGCAAGCGCTTCACGGGCGACCGCAATTCCGTGTTCGCGGGCCGCGACTTCAACGAACTGCAGAGCGCGCGCGGCCTCGTCTATGCCGACGGCCTGCTGCTGTCGAACCTGCTCGGCTCGAGCTACGCGTATCCGCCGCGCTGGTCGCTGATCGCGCCCGACGACATCGCGCAGGTCGAGGTGCTATACGGTCCGTTTTCCGCGCTCTATCCGGGCAACTCGATCGGCTCGACGGTCCAGATCACGACGCGCAAGCCGGACAAGCTCGAGGCATCGCTGGATACGCAGTTCTTCACGCAGCACTACGACGACCCGTATGGCTTCACGAAGAACTTTGGCGGCAATCACCAGTCGGCGCGTATCGCCGATCGCGTCGGGCGGTTCTGGTATTCGCTGACGCTCGATCGCCTCGAAAACAACAGCCAGCCGCTGCAGTACGCGAGTCCGAACAGCGCGTACAACCCGAGGCTCGGGCCGCCCGTGCCCGTCACGGGCGCCGCTGGCGATATCGGCCCGACCGGCCAGCCGCGCGTGATCGTCGGGCCGCAGATGATGGAGCGCACCGAGCAGCTCAACGAATCCTTGCGGATGGGCTATGCGCTGACGGACCATCTCGACGCGACATTGACCCTCGGCCACTGGGAAAACCACTATAAGGACCGCGCCCAGACGTTTCTGACGGACGCCGCGGGCAATCCCGTCTACGCGGGCAATGTGACGATCGGCGGCAAGAACTATACGATCTCGCCGACGGCGTTCTCGCCCGCCAACGGCGACCAGGAGAACTGGCTCTACGCGTTCGGCCTGAACGCGCGGCTCGATTCCGGCTGGAAGGTATCGGCTATCGCGTCGGCCTATGACGTGTCGCGCGACGTGCTGCGCTCATCGACGACGCCACCGCCCGCCGCGCTGGGCGGCGGACCCGGCACGATCTTCTACGGCGACGGCACCGGCTGGCGCACCTTCGACCTGAGAGCCGAATCGCCGGCCTATGCGGGCCATGCGCTGAGCGTCGGCTATCACTTCGACAATTACTTCCTGCGCAACGAGACGTACAACGCATCCGACTGGCTCAACGGCTCGCCGTCGACGCTCGCCGGCACGTACCGCGGCTACACGCGCACCCAGGCGCTGTACGGCCAGGACGCCTGGCGCTTCGCGCCCGGCTGGCTCGCGACGCTCGGCTTGCGCTACGAGCGCTGGGACGCCTACGACGGCGCGCTTGGCAACAGTTCCGCGACATTCGGCTACGCGGACCGCAGCGCGAACGCGCTGTCGCCGAAAGCGTCGGTGCAATGGCAGGCGACGCAAGCGTGGCTCTTCCGCCTGTCGTTCGCGACGGGCACGCGCTTTCCGACCGTCGGCGAGCTGTTTCAAGGGACGATCTCGAACAACGCGATCGTCAACAACAACCCGGGTTTGCGGCCGGAAAAGGCGATCGACTGGGACTTCACGGCCGAGCGCGACGTCGGCGTGGGCATCGTGCGCGCGAGCGTGTTCCAGAGCGATCTGCGCGACTCGATCTACAGCCAGACGACCGTCAACGGCGCGACCACGGTGACGAACATCTCCAACGTGGACCGGGTGCGCGTGCGCGGCGTGGAGCTGGCGTTCTCGGGGCAGAACGTGCTGCTGCACGGGCTGGACCTGGACGCGAACGTCACCGCCACCAACGCGCGCATTCTCGCCGACGCGGCCAATCCGTCGTACGTGGACAAGCGCTTTCCGCGCATTCCCGTCGTGCGCGCCAATTTGCTCGCGAACTATCGCTTCAACCCGCAGTGGCAAGGCAGCGTGGGCATACGGTACTCGGGCCGCCAGTACAACACGCTCGACAACAGCGACATCAATCCCGATGTGTACGGCGGCACCAGTTCGTTTTTCGTCATCGATCTGAAGGCGCGCTATCAGATCGGCAAGCAATGGCTCGCGTCGGTCGGCATCGACAACCTGACCGACCGCCGCTACTACGTCTTCCACCCCTATCCGGGCCGCACGTTCTACGGAGAACTCAAATGGACGCTCTAAGAAAATGGATGGCGACACTGGCCGCCGGCCTCGCGTTGACCCAGCCGCTGATGGCGCATGACATGGCGGGCGGCATGGCCGGCATGGGCGGGAGCAGCGGCGCGGGCGCCGCAAAGTCCGCGAAGACGCCGCTCGCGACAGGCGCCGCGTTCGACGCGAAGCATCGCTTGTGGGTCGCGTGGGTCGAAGGGCAGCACGTGGTCGTCGCACATTCGGACGACAAGGGCCGCACGCTGTCGCCGCCCGTGACCGTCAACGCGCTGCCCGAGCCGATCTACACGAGCGCGGAGAATCGTCCGAAGATCGCCGCGAGCCCCGATGCGAAGACGATCTATGTAACCTGGTCGATGCCGCTCGACGCGCCGTACACGGGCATGGTCCGCTTCTCACGCTCCACCGACGGCGGCGCGACGTGGAGCGTGCCCGCCACCGTTCATCACGACCGCCAGCCGATCACGCATCGCTTCGACTCGCTGATCGTCGACGGACAGGGGCGCATTGTCGTCGCGTGGATCGACAAGCGCGACCTCACGCTGGCAAAGAAGGCCGGCAAGCCGTACGACGGCGCGGCCGTCTACTACGCCGTTTCGACCGACGGCGGCCTGACGTTCCAGCCGGAGCGCAAGGTCGCCGATCACACCTGCGAGTGCTGCCGCATTGCGCTGGCGCTCGACAGCGAAGGGCGCGTGCAAGCGCTGTGGCGCAACGTATTCGAAGGGCAGATCCGCGATCACGCGCTCGCCGTGCTGCCCCTCGATACGCAAGAGCCCGTCGTGCCGATGCGCGCGACGTTCTCCGGGTGGCATATGGAAGCGTGTCCGGAGCACGGCCCGGCGCTCGCCATCACGCCGGACGGTGTGCGGCACATGGCCTGGTTCAGCGTCGTCAACGGACGCGCGGATGTCTACTACTCGCGCCTCGACGCAAACGGCGAGCCATTCGGCAAGCCATTCGGCAAGCCTTGGCCATTCGGCGACACGGGCAAGCCGGACGAGCAGGCATCGCACCCGGCGCTGATCGCGCGTGGCAACACGTTGTGGCTCGCGTGGAAGGACTTCGGCGGCGACACGATGCAACTGATGCTGCGCCGCTCCGACGACGCAGGCGCGCACTGGAGCGCGCCGCGCGCGCTCGCACAGACGGCGGGCGGCAGCGACAACCCGCAATTGCTCGACGACGCGGGCCGTATCTATCTGTCCTGGCGCACGCAGAACGACGGCTACATGCTCATGCCCGTCGACGGGGACAAGTAAATGAAGCGATTCTTGCTGATGATGGCCGGGATTATCTTCGCGTGGGGCGCTGGCGCGGCGGAGATCAAGCCGCTGCGCGCGTCGGACGTCGAGCCGATGCTCGCCGCTTCGCAGGGCAAGCCGCAGATCGTCGAAATCTGGTCGCTGGATTGCAGCTATTGCCGCGAGAACACGGCGCGCATCGTCGAGTGGCAGAAGCGGCATCGCGACGTGCGGCTGACGATGATCGCGATGGATCCGATCGACGACAACGCGGCCGCGCTCACGCAAGTGCTTGCGTCGATGCCGTTGCCGCCGCAGACGGCGCTCTACGGGAATGCCGAGGCGATCCCCGACAAGCTGCGCCGCGCCCTTGATCCTGCATGGCGCGGCGAGATGCCGCGCACGCTGCTGATCGACGCACGCGGCGCGCGGCAGGCGTCGAGCGGCTTGCTGCAGCCCGCCGCGCTCGACGCGTGGCATCGCTAGCCTGCGCGACGCGCGACGCCGGGCCGCGCGTACGCGAGTCAGGTTTTGTTTGACGTGCGGCGGCGCGTATGTCCCGCACGGGTCGACAGCGCTTCGCTCACCGCGTCGCGCGCGCACTGGGCGACGAGTTCGGACGCCTTCGTGCGCGACGCCTTCGCCGGGCGCGCGATCACCAGCGGCTGGCGAATCGTCTCTTCGCGAATGGGCCGCTCGACGGCGCCCGCCGGCAGCGCCGGCTCGCCGTGCGTGATCAGCAGCGACACGCCCAGGCCGTTCGCCACCATGCCGCGCACGAGTTCCAGCGACGTGGCGCGATAGCGGACTTCAGGCGCGAGCCCGCATTGCCAGAACGGCGCCATCAGAAATTCGCGGCTGTGCGGCAGATCGATCAGGATCAGCGGCTCTTTCGCGAGATCGTGCAGCGACAGCTTGCCCGCTCTCTTCGCGAGTTTCGACGCGGCCGGGACGAGCGCGTAGGGCTTCAGTTCCGCAAGACATTCGCGGTCGATGTCGGCGGGCAGGCCGACGTCGTACATCAGCGCAAGCTCGATGCGGCTGCTGCGCAACGCGTCTTCCAGTTGTAGCAGGTCGCCTTCGACGAAGCGCAGGAAGAGATCCGGAAAGCGTGCGCGCGCAATGCGCAGCAGCGCCGGCAGATAGACGGGCGCGATCGTGCTAAATACGCCGATCTGCACTTCGCCCGATGCGGCGTCGCCGCTGTCGTCGGCTTCGAACGAGGCGGCGGCCTTCAGCAACTGATGCGCTTCCCCGAGCTTGCGTACGCCGAAGCGCGTCAGCGTCATTTTCGAACCCGACTCGCGGGTAAACAGCGTGTCGTCGAACAGTGCTTCGAGTTCGCGGATCGCAACGGAGATAGAAGGCTGCGACACGTTCAGCAGCCTGGCCGCTGCCATCGTGCTGCCCGTTTCCGCTGCTGCAGCGAAATAACGCAGAAGCCGCAACGACACACGCATCAGAAAAACCTATAGGTGCTAGTTTGATTCCATATTTTACTTGATAGGCCGCGCCGTCGAGAATCGGATGCATCGAAGATCAGATGAAGGAGCGCTCGATGCCCGATACCAATCTGCCGCTCGAAGGCCTGCGCGTGATCGATTTTTCGCGCGTGCTGGCGGGCCCAATTTGCGCCGCGCTGCTTGGCGATCTCGGCGCGGACGTGATCAAGATCGAGCCGCCCGCGGGCGACGACTATCGCGCGGTCGGTCCGTTTGCGGCGGACGGCGTGAGCGGCCTGTTCGCGGCGATGAATCGCAACAAGCGCAGCATCGTGCTCGATCTGAAGGCCGAGGCAGGGCGCGAGCTGGCGCTTGCGCTGTGCGCGGACGCCGATGTCGTCGTCGAGAACTTCCGGCCGGGCGTCGCGGACAAGCTCGGCATCGACTACGCGGCGTTGAGCGCGGTCAATCCGTCGCTCGTGTACGCCAGCGTGTCGGGTTTCGGGCAGACCGGGCCCGAGTCGCATCGGCCCGCCTACGACATCATCCTGCAAGCGATGTGTGGCCTGATGGACGCGACCGGTTCTCCCGAAGGGCCGCCGACGATGATCGGCGAATCGGTGTCGGACGTGGCAAGCGGGCTGTTCGCGTCGTGGGGCGTGCTCGCTGCGCTACTCGCGCGCGAGAAGAACGGCAAGGGCACGCATGTCGACGTGTCGATGTTCGACGCGACCCTCGGCTTGAGCGCGACGCTTGTCGCGCGCTATGCGGCGACGGGCATCGCGCCGCGGCGCGTGGGCAACCGCCATCCGTCGTCCGCGCCGTTCGGCGCGTATCGCGCGGCCGATGGTTTTTATGTCGTCGCGGTGCTGAACGGGCGCCTGTTCGCATCGTTCGCGCAGGCTATCGATGCGCCGCAACTCGCCGACGATCCGCGCTTTGCCAGTGACGCATCGCGTTGCCATCACGAGGCCGACTTGCGCGCGGTGATCGAAACATGGTCGTCGACGCGAACAGTCGACGAAGTCAATCGCATTCTCGGCGCAGCGGGCATTCCCGTCGCGCCGATCTGTAATCTGCAGCAGGCGCTCGACAGCGAGCACGCCGCGCATCGCGGGTTGCTGACAGACGTGCCGCGCGATGACGGCAGCGTGATGCGCATGCCTTCGCAGCCGGTGAAGTTTTCCGCGTACGGGGCCAATTGCGTGTCGCCGGCGCCGGCTCTTGGCGAGCATGCCCAGGCGCTGTTGCAGCAGCTCGGCTATGACGCGCAGGATCTGGCGTCGTTGCGCGAGCGGGGCGCGTTCGGATGGCGGCATCGCGCCCGAACGACATGAACGATCAACGGGAGCGCCACCATGCTTAAGCGTCTGGGCGTCGACGACAGCGACCTCGAAATCGCCGAGGCGATTTCGCGCTACGCGCACAACGAACTTGCGCCGCATGCCGCGCGAGTCGATCGCGAAGAGCTTCCCACCACGCGCTATGTCGCGCAGCTCGCGGAACTCGGCGTGATGGGCATGAACTTGCCGCAGAGGTGGGGCGGCGTGGACGCGTCGCCAGCGGCCATCGTCCTTTCGCTCGTCGCGATCGCGAAGGCTTGCGCGTCGACGTCGTCGATGATCGGCGCACACTATCTCGCCACCGACTCGCTGCTGATCGGCGCGACGATGCGCTGCGCGCGCGCTATCTGCCCGACGCCGCCGCCGGAAAAAAACTGGGCGCGTTCGCCTTGACCGAGCCGCGCGCCGGATCGAATCCCGCCGACATGGCGACGCGCGCGACGCGCGAGGGCGAGGGGTATCGGATCACGGGCGTCAAGCACTTCATCTCGAATGCCGATGCGGCGGACTTCATCGTCGTGTATGCGAAGACCGATCCCGATGCGGGCGCGCGTGGCATCAGCGCGTTTGTGGTCGACCGTCACGCGGCGGGCGTCGAGGTGGCGCCCGCCGAGAAGTTGATGGGCATTCGCGGTGCGCCTGCGCACGAAGTGGCGCTCGACTGCACCGTCCCTGCCGGCAACCGTTTGGGCACGGAAGGCAGCGGCTTTCGCACCGCGATGAAAGTGCTCGACAACAGCCGGCTCGATGTTGCCGCAACCAGTATCGGCATCGCGGAAGCGGCGCTTGCGGCGGCCGTCGAATGGATTGGCGCGCGGGTGGTCGGCGGCGAACCGCTGTCGAGCCGGCAGGGTTTGCAGTGGATGATCGCCGACATGAAAACCCGGCTCGAAGCAGCGTGGCTGCTGACGTTGCAGGCGGCCGCGAGGCGCGCGGCGGGCGAGCCGTTCACGCAGGATGCGTCGATGGCGAAGCTGTATGCGTCGGAGATGGTCGGGTTCGTCACCGATGCAGCGCTGCAGATGCACGGCGGCTACGGCTTCACCCGCGAGATGCCGCTGGAGCGGTTCGTGCGCGACGCGCGAATTCTGCGCATCTACGAAGGCTCGTCGGAGATTCAGCGGACTGTCATCGCAAGGGCGGTGTTGCGTTGAGCGCGAAGGGGCGGGCGAAGTGGTCGTCGCATCGACGGACTTTTTGCGCTCGATGCCCTTTATGTTCAGGCTGCGCGAGCGAGCATGAAAGAGGCTCGCGGAAAACAAAAAACCCAGTCGCAAGGACTGGGTTTTTTGTTTAATTCCGCTGGTGCCGGAAAGAGGAATCGAACCCCCGACCTTCGCATTACGAATGCGCTGCTCTACCGTCTGAGCTATTCCGGCTCCGTTGTTGCTTTCGTTTTTGTTCGTCAGCAACGAAGAAGCAAGATTATAGAATGCTCACTTGCGGGTGGCAAGTACTTTTCTCAACTTTTCTTTTCGAGGTGATAGCGTGTCACGCGATCAACCTCGTTCTTCGAGCCAAGGAACACAGCGACGCGCTCATGCAGGCTCTTCGGCTGAATGTCGAGGATGCGCTTCTCGCCGTTGGTTGCGGCGCCACCTGCCTGCTCGACGATGAACGCCATCGGGTTCGCTTCGTACATCAGGCGCAGCTTGCCGGGCTTCGACGGGTCACGCTTGTCGGCCGGATACATGAAGATGCCGCCGCGATTCAGGATGCGATGCACGTCGGCGACCATCGACGCGATCCAGCGCATGTTGAAGTCCTCGTGGCGCGGGCCGTCCTTGCCGGCATTCAGTTCGCCGATGTACTGCTGAACGGGCTCGTACCAGTGGCGCTGGTTAGACGCATTGATGGCGTACTCGCGCGTTTCGACGGGAATGCGCATGTCGCTTTGGGTGAGCACCCAGGAGCCGAGTTCGCGGTCGAGCGTGAAGCAGTTGACGCCGTTGCCCGTGGTCAGCACGAGTACCGTTTGCGGGCCGTACACCGCATAGCCGGCTGCGACCTGCTGGGTGCCTTTCTGCAGGAACGATTGTTCAGTAGGCTGCTGGCCGTCCGGGCAGCGCAGCACCGAGAAGATGGTGCCGATCGACACATTGACGTCGATGTTCGACGAGCCGTCGAGGGGATCGAACACGAGCAGGTATTCGCCCTTCGGATAATTCGCGGGGATCGGGAAGAACTGTTCCATCTCTTCCGATGCCATGCCGGCCAGATTGCCGCCCCATTCGTTTGCTTCGAGCAGGATTTCGTTCGACAGGATGTCGAGCTTCTTCTGCACCTCGCCTTGCACGTTCTCGCTGCCCGCCGTGCCGAGCGCGTCGCCGAGCGCGCCCTTGCTGACGTGGTAGCTGATGGCCTTGCACGCGCGCGCAACGACCTCGATCAGCAGGCGCAGATCGGCGGGCAGATTGTTGTTCTCGCGCTGCTGCTCGATCAGATACTTCGTGAGAGTGGTTCGACGTTGCAAAGACATTGCTGTACTCCGGAGAGGCTTGGGAATTCCCTGATTTTAACCTTTCGATGTTCGTGTTCCGTGACTTTAAAAAATCGTTGTTGTTTCTGTTGCGATAGTGTGATCCGGGAAGGCGAGTCGAACCAGTCGGTCGGACGGCATAGGAAAAGTGGCAGCGGCGCGAGCGAATAAAAAAAGCCGGCACGGGTGCCGGCTTTTACGAGCAGAGGCGGGAACCGATCAGGCCAGCGCTTTCTCGACGATTTCACGCACGTCGCGCGATTTGGCCTGCGTCGCGACGCTTTCCAGTGCGGCGCGCATCTGCTCGCGCAGCGTGGGCGTGAAGCGCCGCCACAGTTCCAGCGCCCGCGCGAGGCGCGCGGCGACCTGCGGATTGAGCGCGTCGAGCGCGATCACCTGTTCGGCCCAGAACGCATAGCCCGAGCCGTCTTCCGCGTGAAACTGCGCCGGGTTCGCCGAGCAGAAACTGAAGATCAGTGAGCGCGCGCGATTCGGGTTCTTCAGATTGAACGCGGAATGCGTCATCAGCTTGCGCACGATATCGATCACCGGGCGCTGCTTCGTGCCGCGCTGCATGGCCTGCAGCGCGAACCACTTGTCGATGACGAGCGGCTCCTTCTCGAAACGGCGATAGAAGTCGTCGAGCGCGTCGGCCGCCGCTGCGCCGCCGTTCGACGCCGCCGCCGTCAGCAACGCGGACAGCGCAGCCGCGCGGTCCGTCATGTTGTTCGCCGAGTCGTACTGCGCCTTCGCGAGACGCACGGCGTCGGCGGGATCATCGAGTTCGGCCAGATACGCGAGCGCCAGATTCTTCAACGCGCGATGGCCGGCGGCTTCGGGCGTCGGCTCGTAGGCGCCGGGCGTCTGATGCTTGTCGTAAATGGCCAGCCAGTCGCCCTTGAGCGCCGACGCCAGACGCTTGCGCACGAACTGCCGCGCGCTGTGCACGGCAGCGGGGTTCGATTCGTCCATCTGTTCGGCGAGGTACGCCTCGGACGGCAGCATCAGCGCGAGTTCGCGAAACGCCGGCGACAGCGTCTCGTCGTTGAGCACGCGGGCGAACGCCGCGACTACCGTATCGTCCAGTTCGAGCGCCTTGCCCGTGGCCGCGTGATCGGCGAGCGTCAGCAGTTCGCGCGTCGCGAGGCGCTGGCCCGCTTCCCAGCGGTTGAAGGGATCGCTGTCGTGCGCGAGCAGGAACGCGAGTTCATCGGCCGTATAGTCGTACTCGACCACGACGGGCGACGAAAAATTGCGCAGCAGCGACGGCAGCGGCTTGTCGGCGACATCGACGAACGTGAAGCTTTGCTCGCGCTCCGTGAATTCGAGCACGCGCGTGGTCTGCGGCGCCGCGGCCGCTTCGCCTTCGAGACGCAGCGGCATGTCGCTGCCGTCCGGTCCGATCAGGCCGATCGCGAACGGAATCAGCAGCGGGCCTTTCTGCGTGTCGCGCGCAGCCGCCGACGCGTCGCCGTAACCTTGCGCGAGCTTCACCGTATAGCGCTTCCGCGCGGCGTCATAGCGCGTATCGACCGTGATGCGCGGCGTCCCCGCCTGGCTGTACCAGCGCTCGAACTGCGCGAGGTCGCGTCCATTCGCATCGGCCATTGCGTGACGGAAGTCGTCGCAGGTGACGGCCTGGCCGTCGTGACGCTTGAAATACAGGTCCATGCCGCGCCGGAAGCCATCGCGTCCGAACAGCGTCTGATACATCCGCACGACTTCCGAGCCTTTCTCATAGACGGTCATCGTGTAGAAGTTGTTGATCTCGACGTAGCTTTCCGGACGAACCGGGTGCGCCATGGGGCCGGCGTCTTCGGCGAACTGCATCTGGCGCAGCACGCGGACGTCTTCGATGCGCTTGGTGGCGCGCGCCGCCTGATTCTCGACGGAACTGCCGCCGCTTGCCATGTCGGCGGAAAATTCCTGGTCACGGAACACCGTCAGGCCTTCCTTCAGACTCAACTGAAACCAATCGCGGCAGGTGACGCGATTGCCCGTCCAGTTGTGGAAGTATTCGTGGCCGACCACGGCTTCAATATTGGAAAAGTCCGTATCCGTCGCAGTTTCGGGGTTGGCCAGCACGTACTTCGTGTTGAAGATATTGAGGCCTTTGTTCTCCATCGCGCCCATGTTGAAGTCGCTGACGGCGACGATCATGAAGCGGTCCAGATCCAGTTCGAGGCCGAAGCGCTCTTCGTCCCAGCGGATCGAGTGGATCAGCGAATCCATGGCGTGGCGCGTCTTGTCGAGATCGTGCGGCTCGACCCAGACCTGCAGCAGCTTTTCCTTGCCCGAGCTCGTGGTGACGCGTTCTTCGAGCGCGACGAGCTTGCCCGCGACCAGCGCGAACAGATAGCTCGGCTTCCTGAACGGATCTTCCCAGCGCGCGAAGTGGCGGCCGTCGGGCAGATCGCCCTCTTCGAGCAGATTGCCGTTGGACAGCAGCACCGGGTACGCGGCCTTGTCGGCGCGCAGGGTCACGGTGTAGGTGGCCATCACGTCGGGGCGGTCGAGAAACCACGTGATGCGGCGAAATCCCTCGGCCTCGCACTGCGTGAAGAAGTTGCCGCCCGACACATACAGTCCCGACAGCGTCGTGTTCGCCGCGGGATTGCAGATGCCCGTCACGGCAAGCTCGAAAGTATCGGGCACGTTGTCGACGGTCAGGCCGTGCTCGTGCGCGTGGACACTGGCATACGGCTTGCCGTCGAGCGACGCTTCGACGAACTCCAGCTGCTCGCCGATCAGTTCGAGATGGGCGGCGCGCACGGCGTCGGGATTGCGCCGGATACGCATTGTATTCCTGACGACAGTGCGCTCGGGCACGAGATCGAACTCGAGCGCGACGGTATCGATGAGAAAGGCGGGCGGCGCGTAGTCGGCGCGGCGGATCACTTGAGGCGTTTCGGTATCGGCCATGATGTCGTGACGGGAATAAGCTCGAAGCCGGCGCGTATGCACGTACAAGCGCGTGCAAGCGCGCCGGGTGATCGGACCATTGTACAAAGCCTCGGCCGATCATGCGGTGAGAACTTTTTACCGCGTGGGTCGGTCAGCGTATCATTGGGCCGCTCGCGCGGCAGGTGCGGGCGACGAAGCCAACAGGGACGACCATGAAGCTCGACCGACTGACCCGCCAGGCCGCACTCGCGCTCGTGGCGCTCGCCACGCTGCTGGCAGGCTGCACGACGTACGTAAGCACGCAGGTAACGGCGTTTTCCGACTGGAGCGGCAGCGACGCGGTGCGCAGCTACGCGTTCACGCGCACGCCGGACCAGAGGAACAGTCTCGAGCAGGCCACCTACGAGCGGATCGTCGCAAGCGAACTCGCCGCGCACGCGTTCCGCGAAACCGACGAACGCGACGCGCATTATCTGGTGGCGCTCGCTTACGGCATGCGCTCGGATACCGTGACCGTCGCGCAGCCTGTTTACTATTACAGCGCATGGCCGGGTCCGTACTACTGGGGGCGCCCGTTCGATCCGTGGGGTCCCTGGGGTCCGTGGGGCCCGTACCCGGCGAGCTATGTAAACCAGAGCTATCCCGTGTTCACGCATCTGCTCGGCATCCGCATCACGGATCGCGCGACGGGCAAGGAGCTGTACAACGTGACGGCGCGCAATACGGACGAGCAATCGTCGCTGATCGCAGCCATGCCGTATCTCGCGCGCAGCGCGATGGCCGACTTCCCGATGGGCAACGGCGTGGTGCGAACCGTCAAGCTGCCCGTCGACGGACACGGTTCCGTCCCTAACGAGGTCGCAGCAGGCAGCGCGGCGCCGCCTCAGCCTGCCTCGGGCGCCAAAACGGTCGAGTAGCCGTCAGTTGGCATAAATCGCGCGAGTTTTCGCCTGAATTGTCTCAATCGTGCCCAAAAGTGCGCGGAATCGGTTGTCGGCTGAAGCCCGGTCTTAAGGGGACAGGGCTGTCGCGCTTAACCCACCGCAGCGACCGCGAGCGCGCGGGGCGCAAGCCCGCGCCGAACGGGCGTCGAAGGCAGACGAACCTTTCGTCGCGTGCAGCATACGGATACAGATGGATACGTCTTTTCCGGCTGATTTCGGCCAGAATGGCCTGTATCATTCCGGGCGGCGGACGTAATGACCAGACGATTACCCGTTTATACGCCCGCCCCTAAATAATCAATGCTGCGTGCCGTTATTTGGGTGAATCCTTAAAACTAAGTGAACTCCCCAAACTGGCGTCGCGCCCCGTCCCGGAGTAGCGCGCTTCACGTGCTGTCGACGGCAGGTGCGCCCATCATGGCGTCAGCAGCCTTCACGCGCGAACACCGACATGCCCGATCTGCACTGGACAATTCCGGTTGCTCGCTGGTCTTCCTGGCCTGCCGTCGCAGCCGTCGCCCCTGACGTTGGCTTTATCGAGCCGATGGTGCGGCGTCGCCTGAGCACGTTGTCGCGGGTCGGGCTGAAGGTCGCACACGATTGCGCCGCCGACCGGCCGAACGTGCGTATCGTGTTCGCTTCGCGCCACGGCGAGTTGCGGCGCACGACGGACATCCTTCGCAGCATCAGCGCCGGCGAGCCCGTTTCGCCGACTTCGTTCAGCCTGTCCGTGCTCAACGCGATGACGGGCGTGTTCGGCATCGCGCGCGGCGATCGCACGGCGGCGAGCGCGCTGTCGGCGGGCGCGGAGACGCTCGGCTACGCGCTGCTCGAAGCGCACGCGCAATACGCCACTGACACGTCCACGCCCGTTCTGCTCGTGTACGCCGACGAACCGGCCGACCCTGCATACGGCACGATCGAAGAAGAGGTGCACGGAGGCGCGCTCGCGATCCTGCTCGACGCAGCGGCCGCGACGGGGCGCCTGTCATGCGCGCGCACGGCGACGGCACCAGACGGGAGCGCATCGCCCGAACGGGAGCCGGGTAATCTCTTTGCAACCCAGAGCCAGGCCGTGCATCACTGCCTCGATACACGCGCGGCCGCGCAGTGGCGCAGCGAATACGCCATCTGGAATTGGAGCTGGGATGAAGGCGTGGCTTGACTATCACTGGCGCCTCGCCGCGACGGCGCTCGCATTCACCGCGTTCGGCATCTGCGGACTCGGCTTCTCGCTGATCCTGTTTCCCGTCGCGTGGCTGTGGCCGCATCGTTCATCGAAGCAGCGCGTCATCACCGCGATCATTCACGCGTTCTTTCGCGCGCTCGTCGCCGTGCTGATCCGCGTCGGCGTGATGGAACTCGATGCGCGGGGAATCGCCGCGCTGCGCCGCAGCAAGGGCGGGCCCGCCATCGTCGTCGCGAATCATCCGACATGGCTCGACGTGATGGTGCTGCTGTCGCTGACGCCGCGCGCGTGCTGCGTCGTCAAGAGCGCGCATTGGGGCAATCCGTTCTTCTGGGGCGTCGTGCGGGCCGCCGAGTACGTCAGCAACGCCGATCCCCTCGAACTCGTCGAAGCAGGCGCGCGGCAACTCGCACGCGGCTACACGATGATCATTTTTCCGGAAGGCACGCGCAGCCCCGCGCGCAACCGGATGCACGCTTTTTCGCGCGGTTTCGCGCACATGGCGCTCAAGTCCGGCGCGCCCATCCTCCCCGTGCTGATGGATTGCGATCCACCCGCGTTCACGAAAGGCATGCGCTGGTACAACGTGCCCGAGCGCGCGTTCCGCATGCGCGTGAACGTGCTCGATCCCGTCGGCGCGGACGCGCTCCTCGCGCATGACGAGCCGCCCGCGCTCGCCGCGCGCACCGTGACCAGCGCCATCGAAGCACACATAACCCAGCATCTGTTCGACCATGGATTCTTTAAAGCTTGAAATCAAACAGCTTCTGATCGAAGCGCTCGATCTGGAAGACCTGACGCCCGCCGACATCGACGACGACGCGCCGCTGTTCGATACCGACGGCGTCGGTCTCGACTCCATCGACGCGCTCGAAATCGGCATCGTGCTGCGCAAACACTACCAATTGACGATCGCGGCGAACGACGAACGCACGCGAGAGCACTTCCGCTCGATCAATTCGCTTGCGGCGCTGGTGGCAAGCCAGCGCGAGCTCGCGCATGAATCGGGCGACACCACAAAAAAAGGGGTATGACCGTGACCGACACCGAGATCCTTGAGCGCATTCGCGCGATCTTCAAAGAGAACTTCGCCATCGAGCCCGAGCGCGTGACGCCCGAAGCTCACCTGTTCGAAGAACTCGATCTGGACAGCATCGACGCCGTCGATCTCGCGATCAAGCTGCAGGAGATGACGGGCCGCCGCATCAAGCCGGAGGAATTCAAGTCGGTGCGCACGGTCGGCGACGTGATCGTTGCCGTCGAATCGCTGCTCGCGGCGCAAGGCTGATGCACACACGACGTTCGCACGCCCCAGGCGCTTCGGACGATACGGATGCGCCGCGCGCCACGCGAGACTCGAACGATGTAGCGCGCCAACGTGGCTGGACAGGCTTCGCGCTCGGCGTGATCGCGAAACTCGCGTATCCCGCTGTGATCCTGTGCGCATGGTTTCTCGACGCGCCGCGCTACGTGGGCTGTCTGCTGTTCGCGTTGCTCTGGCTGCAGCGTTGCGCGGGCACGGGCGCGTTCGGCGCGTCGCTGCGCAATCTCACGCGCGTCGACTGGGCGGTGGCGTTCATGCTGAGCGTCGCATCGGCGGGCATCGTGTGGACCAATAGCGAGCAGTTGCTGCGCGTCTATCCGGCGCTCGTCAATCTTGGGCTGCTGATCGTGTTCGGCGCGACGCTCGTGCGAGGTCCGACGATGATCGAGAAATTCGCGCGCATCGGCACGCCCGATCTGAGCGAGCCCGCGATCCGCCACACGCGCCGCGTCACGCAGATCTGGTGCGCGTTCTTTCTCGCCAATGGCATGTTCTCCCTCTACACCGCGCTCTATTGGCCGCGCGAAGCGTGGTCGCTGTATAACGGCGCGATCGCGTATGGTCTCATCGGCCTGTTGCTGGGCGGTGAAATCGCGTGGCGCTATCTGGTGATCCTGCCGCGCGTGCGGCGCTCGGAGTCGGCATGATCGCGCTGCACGATCTGCTTGCATGCGAGCGCGCAGCGCACGTGCCCGTGTGCCGCGACGACGAAGCGAACCAGACGATCGACTTCGCGACGTTTCGCGCGCGCGTGTCCTGCCTCGCGGCGCAACTGCGCGAAACGCGGGCGCGCCGCTACGCGCTGTGCATCGATGATCCGTTCGACTTCGCCTGCGCGCTGTTCGCCTTGTTCGCATGCGGCAAGACGCCCGTGATCCCGGCGAACGCGACGCCCGGGTATCTCGCCGATCTCGCCGATGCGTACGACGCCGTGCTGACGCACGCCGATGTTCGCGCACATGCTGCACATTCCGTTCATGCCGCGCATGAAGCCCGCGCCGCGACGCCGTTGAAGATCGCTGCCGATGCGCCGCTCACGCTCTACACGTCGGGCAGCAGCGGCACGCCCAAGCCGATTCACAAGACGCTCGCGCAATTCGACGCCGAAGTGCACACGCTCGAACGCGAGTGGGGCGCGCTCGTCGGCGATGCAACGATGCTCGCGAGCGTTCCGCATCATCACATCTACGGCTTGCTGTTTCGCGTGATGTGGCCGCTCGCGGCAGGCCGCGCGTTCGACCGCGCAGTCTGCATCGAGCCGCAGCATGTGCAGTCGCGCATCGCGCAGTGCGGCGCGACGGTGGTCGTATCGTCGCCCGCGCAACTGTCGCGCTGGCCCGCGTTGCCCGGCTTTGCGTCATTGGAGCCCGCGCCGCGCGCGTTCTTCTCGTCAGGCGGTCCGCTTTCCGCCGAAGCCGCCGCCGAATACGCGACGGCCTTCGGCGCTGCACCCATCGAAATTTACGGCAGCACGGAGACGGGCGGCATTGCGTGGCGCCGCCAGAACGAAACGTCGGCGTGGCAGCCGATGAACGGCGTCGAAGTGAGACGCGGCGATGACGGCGCGCTAAACGTGCGTTCGCGGCATCTCGGTCACGGCGACTGGCATCGCACCGACGACGCCATCACGATCGACGACGACGGACGCTTGCGCCTGCGAGGGCGCCTCGATCGCGTGATCAAGCTCGACGGCAAGCGCGTGTCGCTGCCCGAGGTCGAGGCGCGGCTCGTGCTGCATCCACATGTCGCGCAGGCGTCCGTGGTGCCGCTCGCGGGCGCGTCGCGCGAACGCGTGGGTGCCGTGGTCGCGCTCACGGAAGCGGGCGGCGAAGCGCTGCGCAGCGAAGGGCGCGTCGCGCTCGCGAAAACACTGCGGCGTCATCTGGCGGCGTATTTCGATGTGGTCGTGCTGCCGCGTCACTGGCGCTTTCGCATCGCGCTGCCGTTCGATGCGCGCGGCAAGCTGCCCGTGGCCGCCGTCGCGGCCGCGTTCGAGCCGCGCGATGAAGGCTTCGAGCTGCTGTCCGAAGCGCGCAGCGGCGACCAGCTGCACTACGAGTTGCGCGTGCCGCCCGCGCTCGTCCACTTCGAAGGCCACTTTCCGGGCCTGCCCATTCTGCCCGGCGTCGTGCAGCTCGATTGGGCCATCCGCCTTGCCGCCGAGCACGTGACGGGTGTGCGCGACATCGAATCCGTCGACCGGTTGAAGTTCACCGCGCCCGTGATGCCGGGCGCGGTGATCAACCTGAAGCTCGCGCACGATGCCGCGCGGCGGCGCGTGCAGTTCGCGTATCGCGTCGATGGCCGCGACTGTGCGTCGGGCGTGATCGTCTATCGGGAGCGCACATGAGCGAAGCCGCATTCGCCGCGTGCATCGTTATTCCGATCTACAACCACAAGGACGCGATCGGCGGCACGGTCGAACGTCTGTCGATGCATCGGCTGCCGCTGTTCGTCGTCGACGACGGCAGCGACGAGGCGACGCAAGCCGTGCTCGCGAAGCTCGCCTGCCAGTACCGCGAGCTGATGACGCTGATTCGCCTGCCCGTCAACGGCGGCAAGGGCGCGGCCGTGATGGCGGGGCTGCGCGCCGCGCGGCGCGCGGGCTACACGCACGCGCTGCAGATCGACGCCGACGGTCAGCACGATGCGAACGACGTGCCGCTTTTCCTCCAGGCCGCGCGCGCCGAGCCGGGCGCCGTGATTCTCGGCCGGCCTGTCTACGACGAAAGCGTGCCGAAGTCGCGTCTCTATGGACGCTATCTGACGCACGTGTGGGTGTGGATCGAAACGCTGTCGCTGACGATCCGCGATTCGATGTGCGGCTTTCGCCTGTATCCCCTCGATGCCGCGTGCGCGCTGATCGACTGCGTCGATCTGCCGACGCGCATGGACTTCGACATCGAGATCCTGGTGCGCCTGTACTGGCGCCGCCTCGCATTCCGCGCAATTCCCACGCGCGTGACCTACGCGACGGACGGTGTGTCGCATTTCGACGTGCTGTGGGACAACGTGCGCATCAGCGCGAGCCACACGCGGCTCGTCTGCGGGATGCTGCTGCGTCTGCCGCTGCTGCTTGCGCACAGGTTCATGCCGCGCAAGTCGGTTGCTACCGACGAAAGCGCGAAATGGTGGCGCGCCGCCGAGCGCGGCAGCCGGCTCGGCATGTCGCTGCTCGCGCTCAGTTGCAAGCTGCTCGGCATGCGCGTCACGGCGCTGTGGCTGCATCCCATCGTCGCGTATTTCCTGCTGACGGGCCGCGATGCGCGCGCCGCGTCGCACACGTATTTCGCGCATCTCGAACAGGCGGCAGCGGGTGAGCGCACGCCGCGTCCCGGCTGGCGTTCGGCTTACCGGCAGATGCTCGCGTTCGCACAATCGGGTCTCGACAAGCTCAACGCATGGTCGGGCCGCATCGATTCGAGCGACGTCGTGTTCGATGATCCGTCCGCATTCGAGGCGCTCGTCGCGAGCAAGCGAGGGGCGCTCGTGATCGGCGCGCATCTGGGCAACCTCGAAATGACGCGCGCGCTTGCGGCGAGCGGCGGCCACGCGAAGGTCACGGCCATCGTCTACACCGAGCACGCGAAGCGCTTCAACAGCGTGCTGTCGACGGCGAATGGCGAGTTTGCGAAGCGTCTCGTGCAGGTCAGCGACTTCGGACCCGAGACGTCGATGATGATGCAGGAGCGCATCGATGCGGGCGAACTGCTCGTGATCGTCGGCGACCGCGTGCCCGCGCACGAATCGGGCCGCACGACGGACGCACAGTTTCTCGGCGCGACGGCGCCGTTTGCGCAAGGGCCGTACGTGCTAGCGCATGCGCTCGGCTGCCCGGTGTATCTGTTCTTCTGCCTGAAGGAGCGCGACGAGCGCAATCGCGAGCGTTATCGCCTTTACTTCGAGCCGTTCGCCGAGCGCATCGACTTGCCGCGCCGCGAGCGCGCGCAGCATATCGCCGCCTGGGCGCAGCGTTACGCGTCGCGTCTCGAACACTATTGCCGCAAGGCACCTTATCAATGGTTCAATTTTTTCGATTTCTGGGCGCGTCCCCGAAAAGCGATCACGCGCGGCATCACACACGGAGACGCGAATGTCCGAACATGATCTGATCGACGGCGCGCATCACGCCTCCACTGCGCAGGCTGCGAGCGTGGTGGTGGGCGGACGCAGGCTGTCGATCGAGGAAGTCGTCGCGGTCGCCAAGGGACGGGCGCACGTTGCGCTCAGCGGCGATCCTGCATGGCGCTCGCGCATCCAGCGCGGCGCGGACTTTCTGCGCCGTCATCTTGCGGCGGGCGAAACGGTGTACGGCGTGAACACGGGCTATGGCGACGCGTGCGTCGTCGATGTGCCGATGGAACTTGTCGAAGCGCTGCCGCTGCAACTGACGCGCTATCACGGCTGCGGCATGGGTGCGTATCTCGACGACGCGCAAACGCTCGCTGTGATCGCCGCGCGTCTGAACTCGCTCGCCTACGGTTTGTCTGGCGTGCGTCCTGTGCTGCTCGAACGTCTCGCCGATCTGATCAATCATCGCGTGCTGCCGCGTATTCCGTCGGAAGGCTCGGTCGGCGCGAGCGGCGATCTGACGCCGCTGTCGTATGTCGCGGCCGCGCTTGTCGGCGAACGCGACGTGATGTTCGACGGGGCGCTGCGCGACGCCGCGGGTGTGTGGGCGCAACTCGGCCACGCGCCGCTCACGCTTGCGCCGAAAGAAGGGCTCGCGCTGATGAACGGCACGGCCGTGATGACGGGCCTCGCGTGTCTCGCGTTCGTGCGCGCCGGACATCTCGCGCGGCTGGCCGCACGTTTGACGGCGCTCGCGACGGTCGCGCTCGACGGCCGCGCCGCGCACTTCGACGCGATGATCTTCGCAGCGAAGCCGCACGCGGGCCAGGCGGACGCGGCCGCATGGATACGCGCCGATCTCGCGGGCCGCGACGATACACCCGGCCATCGTCTGCAGGACCGCTATTCGATCCGCTGCGCGCCGCATGTGATCGGTGTCGCCGTCGATGCGCTGTCGTGGGTGCGCCGCGACGTCGAGAACGAACTGAACAGCGCAAACGACAATCCGCTGATCGACCCCGACGGCGAGCGCGTGCTGCACGGCGGCAACTTCTACGGCGGCCACATCGCGTTTGCAATGGATGCCTTGAAAACCGCCGTGGCGAACCTCGCCGATCTGATGGACCGGCAACTCGCGCTGATCGTCGACGACAAGTTCAACAACGGCTTGCCGCGCAACCTGACGGGCGCGGCGTCGGCGCGCGCGCCCATCAATCACGGCTTCAAGGCCGTGCAGATTTCGTCGTCGGCGTGGACGGCGGAAGCGCTCAAGCACACGATGCCCGCCAGCGTGTTCTCGCGTTCGACGGAAGCGCACAACCAGGACAAGGTCAGCATGGGCACGATCGCCGCGCGCGACTGCCTGCGCGTGCTCGAACTGACCGAGCAGGTCGCGGCCGCGCACACGCTCGCCACCGTTCAGGCGTTGAAACTGCGCATGCGCATCGACGAAGCGACGCTGGTTCCCACGCCGTTGCGCGTGTTCGCCGACGAAGTCGCTGCCCTGTCGCCGTTCGTCGACGAAGACCGCGCGCTCGAAAGCGATCTGCGCGCGCTGACGGCGCGTATCGCGGACTGCGCGCTCGTCGATGTGACGGGAGGTGCGCGTCATGAGTGAGCGTCATCCGCGCCGGACGTTGAAGGCGAGCGCGATCGTCGAGGTGCCGTTTCACGATGTCGACGCGATGAACGTCTGCTGGCACGGCCACTATCTGAAGTACTTCGAGATCGGCCGCGCCGCGCTGCTGCGCGCGTTCGACTACGACTATCGCGAGATGCAGGCGTCGGGCTATCTGTGGCCGATCGTCGAGGCGCATCTGAAATACGTGCGGCCCGCGACCTACGGCCAGCGCATCGACGTGCGCACCGAACTGCTCGAATACGAAAACCGCCTGAAAATAGGCTACGAAATCGTCGATTGCGCAACGGGCACGCGGCTGACGAAGGGCTACACGATCCAGGTGGCGATCGAAGCCGCCACCCAGGAGACGCAGTTCGTGTCGCCGCCCGTGGTGTTCGACAAGCTGGAGCGCGCATGGGCACGATGACACGCCGCATCGCATTGACGGCGGTTTTGCTTGCGGCGGGCACGAGCACCTTGGTTGTCGCGCAGGCCGCGACACAAGCGCAGACGCACAACGGCAACACGGCGCTGGTCCAGCAAGTCGCTTCGCGTCTCGCGCAGAAGAAGGGGGTGCGCGCGCAGTTCACGCAGACGCAGACGCTCTCCGCGATGAAGCAGCCGCTCGTCAGCACGGGCACGCTCGTGTTCTTTCGCGAGCGCGGCGTGATCTGGCGCGTCGATACGCCGTACAAGGCCACCTATGTGATCACCGATGCGGGCGTAACCGAAGTCGATGCGAACGGCAAGCGCGTGAACACGAAGAGCGCGCAAGGGGTGAGAGGCGTCGCGCAGGTCTCGAAGATGATGCGCGCGATGCTCGGCGGCGATCTGTCGGCGCTGTACTCGCAGTTCGACGTCGACGCGCAAGGCACGCCGTCGCAATGGAAGCTCGAACTCAAGCCGGATCAGCCGCAGCTCGCGCAGTCGATCAAGGGCTTGCAGATGACAGGCGGCGAGTTTCTGCAGACGCTGCGCATCACGCTCGCGAACGGCGACGTCACACTGCTCGCGTTCACGAAGAGCGAGGCCATCGACGATCTCGCGCCCATTGAGCGCACGCTGCTGGGAGCACAATGATGCTGATGGCGCGGCAGTGGACGAAGACGCAGTTGTGGGGCATCCGGAGCGCATGGCTCGTGCTCGCGCTCGTCGCTTCCCTGTATTGCGTCCATCGTTTCATGGGCTCGTCGCCGTTGGAAACGAACCTGCTGGCGTTGCTGCCTGCAACGGAAGCCGATCCTGTCGCCGAAAAAGCCGTCGATACGCTCGCGAATGCGCTCGGCGATCGCACGGTGTTCCTCGTCACCAGCAAGGACGCTGCGCGCGCGAAAGCAGCGGCGAAGCAGTTCGGCGCGGCGCTGCAAAAGAGCGGCGCATTCGGCTCGGTGACGGCGGAGCTGCCGCCGTTCGACATGTCGCAGATCGGCGGGCTGTACATGCCGTATCGCTTTGGCCTGCTGACTCGCGACGACCGCGACACGCTGACGGGCAACGCGGCGTCGCTGCACGACGCGCTGATGCAGCGCCTCTACAACCCCGTGCGCGGCCCGCTCGCCACCCAGCTCGCCGATGATCCGTTCGGTTGGCTCGAACACTGGCTGGGCGGATTGCCGCTCGCCACATCGAACCTCGATCTCGAAGACAACATGCTCGTCGCGCATCGCGACGACGCGACGAGCGTTCTCGTCGTCACGACGCTGCGCGGTTCCGCATACGAATCGACGACGCAGCGCGATGTGCTGTCGGCCGTCGCGCAGGCCCAAGCATCGCTGAAGACCGACTACCCTGACGCCGGCATCGCGCGCACGGGCGCCGTGTTCTACGCGGAATCGGCGCGCAGCGCGTCGGAGCGTGAGGTGCATCTGATCGGCGTGGCTTCCGCGGTCGGCATCGCGCTGCTGATGCTATGGGTGTTCCGCTCGCCACGCCTGTTGTTGCTCGGGTTCGTGTCGACGGCGCTCGGCATCGTCTGCGCGCTGGCCGTCACGTTGCTCGTATTCGGCAAGCTCCATCTGCTCACGCTCGTGTTCGGCGCGAGCCTGATCGGCGAGGCTGTCGATTATTCGATTCAGTATTTCGTCGTCTATCTCGGCGCGCGGCGGGGCTGGAACGCGCGGCAAGGGGCGCATTCCGTGCGGCCCGCGCTCGGTGTCGCGCTCGCGACGAGCTTGCTCGGCTACGCGATTCTCGCGTGGGTGCCGTTTCCGGCGCTCAAGCAGATCGCGTGTTTCGCGATCGCGGGCATCTGCACGGCGTTCGCTTCCGTTTTGTGGCTGCTGCCCGTGCTGCTCGTCAAGGGACCGAAGCAGGCGCAGCGGCGTCTGTTTCTGCGCGCCGGTTTGCTGCTCGCCCGATGGCACGCGACGATAGGCGGACGCCGCACGTGGCTCGTCGCGGCCCTGCTGCTGATCGTCGCAGTGCCGGGCTGGCTGCGCCTGACGAGCGACGACGACATCCATCTGCTGATCCAGCGCGACCCGGCCCTGGTGGCGCAAGAGAATCAGGTGCGCAACGCGATCGGCGTCGACAACACCGCGCAATTCTTCGTCGTGCGCGGACCGTCGCAGGAAAGCGTATTGCAGCGCGCCGAAGCGCTCGGCGCGAAGCTCGATGCATTGAACGGCGCACAAGCGGTGAACGGTTGGCAGTCGGTGGCGCAGTTCGTGCCGTCGGCGCAACGTCAGGCCGATGCGCGCGCCATGCTCGCACAGCATGCGTTCAATGATCCCGCTGCGTTGCGCGCGATGCTGTTGCAAGCGGGCTTTCGCGACGAAGTCGCCGACGCGTGGATCGCTTCGTTTGCGAAGTCGAATACCGCGCCCTTGACGATCGAGCACTGGCTCGCGGCACCGTGGTCGCAACCATATCGCCATCTGTGGCTCGGTGCCGTCGATGCGCGCGGCGAACGCGGCTATGCAGCTATCGTGATTCCGCAGCGCGTCACCCCGCAGAACGTCGCCGCCCTGATCGCCATCGCGCGCGCCGTGCAGGGCGTCGCATTCGTCGACAAGGCCGCGAGCGTATCGAAGCTGTTCGGCGCGTATCGCGTCGATAGCGGCATCTGGCTCGCGCTCGCGCTCGCACTCGTGCTGCTTCTGCTGATGGTGCGCTATACGCCGCGCGGCGGCATCGCGACGACGCTGCCCGTGCTGCTCGCCGTCGGCGTGACGCTCGCCGCGTTCGGCTACGCGCGCGTGCCGCTCAATCTGTTCAACTGCCTCGCGCTGATGCTCGTGCTCGGCGTCGGCGCGAACTATGCGGTGTTTCTGCGCGAAGGATGTCTGCGCGATCACGCCGATCTCGGCGCGGTGTGGACGGGCGTGCTGCTGTCGGCGGCAACGACGCTGCTGTCGTTCGGCATGCTCGCGTTGAGCGCGATGCCTGCATTGAAGAGTTTCGGCGCCACGCTGGCGCTCGGCATTCTCGTTTCGGTGCTGCTCGCGCCGATCGGCATGCCGCCCGAAAGAAGGAGAGTCGCATGACGTTGCCCCCCGTTTATCTGCACGCGCCCGGCATGGTCAATGCGCTTGGCGGCGACGTCGCTGCCATCGTGTCCGCGCTCGGCGGCGCGCAATCGCCCGGCATGGGATTGATGCACACGGGCATTGGCGATGCGTTCGTCGGCCGCGTGACGACGCCGCTCGACGTCGCGCCGCCGGCGTCGCTCAAGCGCTTCGACTGCCGTAACAACCGCATGCTGCTCGCGGCGCTCGAACAGATCCGTCCGCAGATCGAGGCCGCGCGCGAGCGCTACGGCTCGCATCGCATCGGCGTCGTGCTGGGCACGAGCACATCGGGCATCGACGCGGCGGAAGTCGCATTCGTGCATCAGGCGCAGGCAGGCGAGTTGCCGGAGAACTTCAACTACCGGCAGATGGAAATCGGCACGGCCGCGCCGTTCGCCGCTGCCGCGCTCGACGTGCAAGGGCCCGCGTTCACGATCTCGACGGCGTGCACGTCGAGCGCGAAGGCGTTCGTGTCCGCGCGGCGCATGCTGCAATTGGGGTTGTGCGACGCGATGATCGTCGGCGGCGTCGATACGCTGTGCGAGTTGACGGTGCAGGGTTTCGCGTCGCTGGAATCGACGAGTATCACGCGCACCAATCCGATGAGCCGCAATCGCAACGGCATCAACGTCGGTGAGGGCGCAGCCGTGTTCCTGATGACGCGCGAAGAGAGCGCCGTGCGCCTGGCGGGCGCGGGCGAATCGAGCGATGCGCATCATGTGTCCGCGCCGGACCCGCGGGGCATCGGCGGCGAGCTGGCATTGCGCGCGGCCTTGAAGGACGCGGGCGTTCAACCATCGTCGATTGCCTATGTGAATCTGCACGCCACGGCCACGCGCAAGAACGACGACATGGAAGCGCATCTGATGGCGCGCGTGTTCGCCGACGGCGTGCCCGTGAGCGGCACGAAGCCGCAGACGGGCCATCAACTCGGCGCGGCGGGCGCAACGGAGCTGGGCTTCGCGTGGCTCGCGCTTGCGCGCGGCGATGTGCCGATGCCGCGCCATCAGTGGGACGGTGAAGCGGACCCGGCGCTGCCCGTGCTCGATCTCGTGGAGGACGAACGCTACGTGGCGCGCAGCGGCACGCAGTATGTGATGAGCAATTCGTTCGCGTTCGGCGGCAGCAATGTCAGCCTGATACTGGCGCGCTGAGCGCGCGGCGAACGCGAGCGGGCAACACGACATAACGACATGACGGCCACACCTGAGACCTCAGATACTTTTCCGCCGATCGACGCGATCCTGCCGCATCGCGGCACGATGCTGCTCGTCGACGGCGTGAGCGCGCTCAGCGACGAAACGCTGACAGCGCATGCGGCCGTGCGCGGCGACGCGTGGTACGCCGACGAACACGGCGCGATGCCCGCCTGGTTCGGCATCGAGCTGATGGCGCAGGGCGTCGCCGCGCACGTCGCGCTGCTCGCGATGCGCGCGGGCGGACGCGCGCGTCCTGGCGTGCTGCTCGGCACGCGCAGCTACAAGGCGCACGTCAGCGCCTTCGCGCGCGACGCGCAATTGACAATCTACGTGCTGGAAGTGCTGCGCAGCGAAGAAGGTCACAGCGCGTACGAATGCACGATCGAACACGACGGCGAGCGGTATGCCGACGCAGTCATCAAGGTCTATCAACCGGGCGATTTTCAGACGTTCATCGAGGGGAGTGTCAGTTCATGAGCCGGCGAGTACTGGTTACGGGCGCGAGCCGCGGCATCGGCCGCGCGATTGCATATCAGTTGGCCGCGGACGGTTTCGCCGTCTCCGTGCATTGCCGCACGGGCCGCGCGGAGGCGGAGGCCGTCACGGCGGGCATCGCCGCGCAAGGCGGCTCGGCGCGCGTGCTGCAGTTCGACGTGCGTGATCGCGCCGCGTGCCGCGAAGTGCTCGAAGCGGATGTCGCCGCGCATGGTCCGTACTACGGCATCGTCAGCAGCGCGGGCGTGACGCGCGACGCCGCGTTCCCCGCGCTCACCGACGAAGACTGGGACATCGTGATCGAAACAGGACTCGACGCGTTCTACAACGTGGTCCATCCCCTCACGATGCCGATGGTCCGCGCGAAGCAGGGCGGCCGCATCGTGACGATCGCGTCGGTGTCGGGCGTGATGGGCAATCGCGGCCAGGTCAACTACAGCGCGGCGAAAGCGGGGCTGATCGGCGCGTCGAAAGCGCTTGCCGTCGAGCTGGCTTCGCGCAACATCACGGTCAATTGCGTGGCGCCCGGGTTGATCGAAACGGGCATGCTCGACGACGTGCCGCTCGAACACGCATTGAAAACCGTGCCGATGAACCGCGTCGGTCAGCCGGCGGAAGTCGCGGCCGTGGTCAGCTTCCTGATGTCGGATGCGGCCTCGTACGTGACGCGTCAGGTGATCGGCGTGAATGGCGGGATGATCTGATGAAGCGCGTCGTCATTACGGGCATGGGCGGTGTCACGGCGCTCGGCAGCCGCTGGGACGAGATCGAGGCCGCGCTGAAGGCGGGCCGCAACGCAGTGCGGCGCATGCCGCAATGGGATTACTTCGAGTCGCTGCATACGCGGCTCGCGTGTCCGCTGCCCGCGTTCGAACAGCCCGCCGACTGGCCGCGCAAGAAGACGCGCTCGATGGGCACGGTGTCGATGTACGCGGTGCGCGCAAGCGAGCTTGCGCTCGCCGATGCGGGCCTCGCCGACGATGCGTCGATCGGCGACGGCCGCATGGGCGTTGCGTATGGCTCGTCGTCGGGCTCCGTTGAACCGATCCGCGCGTTCGGCACGATGCTCGAAACGGGCTCGATGACCAATGTCACGTCGAACAGCTACGTGCAGATGATGCCGCATACGACGGCTGTCAACGTGAGTCTGTTCTGGGATCTGAAGGGCCGCGTCGTGCCGACTTCATCGGCGTGCGCGTCGGGCAGCCAGGCGATCGGCTATGCGTTCGAAGCCATCGTGACGGGCAAGCAGACGCTGATGCTCGCAGGTGGCGCGGAAGAACTGTCGGGCCCCGCCGTCGCCGTGTTCGACACGCTTTACGCAACCAGCACGCGCAACGACGAGCCGCATCTGACGCCGCGTCCGTTCGACGCGAAGCGCGACGGCCTCGTGGTCGGCGAGGGCGCAGCCACACTCGTGCTCGAAGAGTACGAACACGCGAAGGCGCGCGGCGCGACGATTCATGCGGAGATCGTCGGCTTCGGCTGCAACTCGGACGGCGCGCACATGACGCAGCCGACGGCGGGCACGATGGCGCGCGCGATGCAGCTCGCGCTCGAAGATGCAAAGCTCGACGCGAACGCGATTGCGTATGTGAACGCGCACGGCACGTCGACGGATCGCGGCGATGTGGCCGAAAGCCAGGCGACTTTGCAGACCTTCGGCGAGCGCATGCCGATTTCATCGCTGAAGAGCTATGTCGGCCACACGCTCGGCGCATGCGGCGCGCTCGAAGCCTGGTGGACGATCGAGATGATGAAGCGCAACTGGTATGCGCCGACGTTGAATCTGACTGATGTCGATCCTGCCTGCGCGCCGCTCGATTACATCAAAGGCGAGGCGCGCAGCATCGATGCCGAATACGTGATGAGCAACAACTTCGCGTTCGGCGGCATCAACACGTCGCTGATTTTCAGGCGCCTTCGATGAACCGTCGGCAAAGCTTGCAGCGCGTCGTCGTGACGGGCATGGGCATCGTGTCGTGCATCGGCAATACGCTCGATGACGTGAGTGCCGCGTTGCGCGACGGGCGCAGCGGTGTCACGCGCATCGACGCATGGCGCGAGCGCGGCTTCGGCACGCAGGTCGCGGGCGTGGCGTCCGTGGCGCACGAGCCGCCGTTCGAGCGCAAGCTCGAGCGCTTCATGGGCGACACCGCGCGCTTCGCCTGTCACGCGGCGCGCAAGGCGATCGACGATGCGGGGCTCGACGTTGCGGCTTTGCGCTCGCCTGAAGTGGGCGCGGTGATCGGCTCGGGCGTCGGCACGATGTCCGCGTACGACGACGCGCTGGCGATCGCGCACGCGCGCGGCGTCGAGAGAACGCCGCCGTACACGGTGCCGCAGGCGATGAGCAGCACGGCGTCCGCGAACGTCGCCCAGGTGTTCGGCATCGATGGCGTGTCGTATTCGCCGTCGTCGGCGTGCACGACGTCGGCGCTCGCGATCGGCCAGGCGATGCAGCTGATCCAGACGGGCCGCCAGCAGATCGTGCTCGCGGGCGGCAGCGAATGCTTGCACGACAACATGACGCTGATGTTCGACGCGATGCACGCGTTGTCGCGCGGTTTCAACGACGCGCCTGCACGCGCGTCGCGCCCTTACGATACGGCGCGCGATGGTTTCGTGATTGCGTCGGGCGGCGGCGTGCTCGTGCTCGAAGCGCTCGACCGTGCGCTCGCGCGCGGCGCGCGCATCTACGCGGAGCTGACGGGTTTTGGCGAGAGCACCGATATCGGCATGGTGAGCCCGCGCGCGCGTGGCATCGCACGCGCGATGCAGGCAGCGCTCGCCGAAGCGGGCACGCGGCCCGACTACATCAATGCACATGCGCCGTCGACGCCGCTCGGCGACGTCGAAGAACTACGCGCGCTGCAAGCCGTGTTCGGCGACGACGTGCCGCCGTTTTCGTCGACCAAGGGCTTGACGGGGCATCCCCTCGGCGCATGCGGCGCGCACGAAGCGATCTACACGCTGCTGATGATGCGCGACGGCTTCATGGCGGGCACGACGGGGATCGAGCAGATCGAGCCGCTCGCGCAAGCGCTGCCGCTCGTGCAGACGACGCGCGAAGCACGCATCGACAGTGCGATGTCGGTGTCGTTCGGCTTTGGCGGCAGTTGCGCGAGCCTGATGTTCGGAAGAATTTGACCGCAGCCTGTCGGGATCAATCACAGGCACGAGCAGTACGTAACAGCACGCAAGATCACAAACGAGAACGAGGGAAGTCGAATAATGAAAACGAAAATGATGTTGGGGCTGGTAGCGGCCGTGTTGCTCACGCAAGCGGGTTGCACCACGAAGATCCAGTCGCTGCCGCTGCCCGCGGCGTTGCAATCGCAGAATGCACAAGACGTCGCGCTGTATTTCGGCGAGCAGCGGCATGCGCCCGTCAGGCAGACGCTCGGCAGCAAGGAGTTCGCCGTGCGTGTGCCGCGCCAGCCGCAAGACAGCCGGGAGTTCACGTGCAACCTCGCGCTTGCGAAAGGGGTGCAGCAGTTGCGCGATTTTGCTCGCGAGCAGCACGCGAATGCCGTCATCAATGTCACGACGCGCTTTCAACACAACGAATCTACGTCGCCGAACGAGTTCAAGTGCGGCGCGAGCCTGAACGGTTCGACGCTCGCCGTGCGTGGCGACATCGTGACGCTGGAAACACAATAAGCCTTGAATGAAGGGGTGAAACGACAAAGCGTCGCGTTGACCTGCGCCGTTGCTGTTGCGATGCGCGAGCGCGCAACGGCGTTCATCTGCGGCGCAGGCGCGGTGATTGCTGGCGTTGCGTTGGAAGGCGAAGTGGCGACGCTGTGACGGAAGCAGCGTGCGGCGGGGTCGATGCGCGATGCCGCCGCACTGGACGACCGGCTGGACCGCTCATGCCGTCCTGACGGCCGCGACGTTGACGAGCGTTTCGCGGCGCTTGCCGGGCTTCGGCGTGTAGATGCGCAGGCGCTCGAGCAGACCGAAGTCTTTCGCGCGGCTCCACCACAGGTACGGCAGCGAAACATTGCGCGTGCCGAACGCGAAGCCGCCGCGACGGATCATGTCGAGGTAGCCGTCCGCGCTCTTTTGCACGTGCATCGGATGGCGGAACAGCAGCCGGATCACCCAAGACTTGATGTACGCATCGGTCGATTCGGCAAACAGCAGCACGCCACCCGGTTTCAGCACGCGGCGAAATTCGGCGAGCGCGCGTTCCTGCTCGACGAGATGATGAAACGTCTGATGGCAGAACACGATGTCGGCGCTTGCATCGGGCAGCGGCAGGTTCGCGCAGTCGCCGTGCAGCACGTCGATTTCCGTCGCACCCGTGTCGGCACGCTCGCGGCAATGGCGCGCGGACCGTGCAGCGAGTTCGAGCGACGGCTGATGAAAATCGAGTCCGATGATGCGCTTCGGCTTAAACGTTTGCGCGAGCAGCCGGAACGAAATGCCCTGGCCGCAACCGGCATCGACGATCACGGGCGAGGCGGGCAGCGGCGTGTCGATCAGGCGTTTGAGATCGTTGATGGCGACGCGCAGGACGTGATGTTCCCAAGTATGCGTGCGCAAAAACCAGACGCCGAAAGCCGTTTCTGGAACGAACGGCACGCTGTTGGGTGATTCGATGGACTGCACGTTATTCCCCGGTCGGTGGTGGTCTTGGTGGTCTTTGATCTGGATTGTGCGTCATTGTAATCGCTGGAAAGTACTCGAAGCGTTGCGTGCGCAACACGCTATTTGAAGGGTGATTTATGAATCAGGATTCGTCGAAAAGCGCCACGGTGGATGTGGCCATTATCGGCGCGGGCCCGTCGGGTGCCGTCGCTGCGGCGCTGCTGCGCAAGTCGGGGCGCTCGGTGCTCGTGCTCGAACGTCAGCGCTTTCCGCGCTTTTCGATCGGCGAGAGTCTGCTGCCGCAGAGCATGGCCTACCTCGAAGAGGCGGGCATGCTGCAGGCCGTCGTCGAAGCGGGCTTTCAGTACAAGAACGGCGCGCATTTCGTGTATCGCGACCAGGTGTCCGCGTACGACTTCCGCGACAAGCATTCGGCCGGTTGGGGCACGACGTATCAAGTCGAGCGCGCGGTGTTCGACGATCTGCTGATCCGGTGCGCCGCGCAGCAGGGGGCGGACGTGCGCTTCGGTCACACGGTGCTCGCGATGCAGACGGGCGATACGCCCGTGCTCGAAGTCGCCGACGAAGCGGGCGACGCGTATCGTGTGCATGCGCGTTTTGTGCTCGATGCAAGCGGCTTTGGGCGCGTGCTGCCGCGTCTGTTGAATCTCGAAGCGCCGACGCGCATGCCGACGCGCGCTGCGATTTTCACGCATGTACGCGATGGCATTCCCGTCGATGCGCACGATCGCAACAAGATCACGGTGGCCGTGCATCCGGCGCATCGCGATGTGTGGTACTGGATGATTCCGCTCGCGAACGGGCGCTCGTCGGTGGGCTGCGTGGCGGAGGCTGCGTTTCTCGACGTGCCCGAGGCGGAGCGCGAAGCCAGGCTGCGCGCGCTGATACAGAGCGAGCCGACGCTGAATCGCCTGATCGGCGGCGCGCCGTTTCTGATGCCGGTGCGGCACATTGGCGGGTACTCGGCGAATGTCGAGCGGCTGCATGGGCCGGGTTTCGCGTTGCTTGGCAATGCAGGCGAGTTTCTCGACCCCGTGTTTTCGTCGGGCGTGACGATTGCGTTGCGTTCGGCGCATCTGGCTGTGCAGACGCTTGAGCGTCAGTTAAATGGCGAGAGCGTCGACTGGCAGGCGGCGTATGACGTGCCGCTGAGAAAGGGCATCGATACGTTTCGCGCGTTCGTCGAGCGCTGGTATACGGGCGAGTTGCAGGACATCATCTTTTTCCCGGAGCAGACGCCGATGATCCGGCGCATGATCAGCGCGGTGCTGGCGGGTTATGCGTGGGATGAGACGAATCCGTATGTTGCGGAGCCGGTGCGGCGGTTGAACGCGTTGTATGAGGTGTGCAGGGGGTAGGGGTTTTTGTTCGCTGTGCAGCGGGCTTTTTTTTTGTGGGCGATTTGCCTTCGCGGGGCGGGCGTTGCCGGTGCGTGCGTGCCCTTTGCGGGGGCATCCGCTCTTTGTCTCTGGTTGATTAGCGTTGCCCCTGTGCGGGGCGGCACCTACTTTTCTTTGCAGCGGCAAAGAAA
>NZ_JACFYJ010000051.1:0-59618 GCF_037126505.1 Paraburkholderia bengalensis | reverse complement strand
GGCCACTGGCGCTGACGCCGGCGGCCGCCCAGCCGGTGACGGGCAGCGCGCCCGCCGTGCGCATCGCGCATGCGCGGCCCAAGGTCGCGTTGCTGTGGGCGTCGCAGACGGGCAACGTCGAATCGCTGACCGAGCGCTACGCGACGCAGTTGATGGAGTCGGGTTTCGACATCCGCATGTCGTGCATGTCCGACTATCCCGTCGCCGCGCTCGCGCAGGCAAAGTATGTGCTGCTGATGACGAGCACATTCGGCGACGGCGACGCGCCCGACAACGGCAACAGCTTCTGGAACGCACTGCAGACCGACGATGCGCCGCGCCTCGCCGATCACCACTATGCGGTGCTCGCGTTCGGCGACGCGAGCTACGACCAGTTTTGCGGTCACGGCCGCAAGCTCGATGCGCGTTTTGCCGAGCTGGGCGCGAAGCGGCTGCATCCGCGCGTCGATTGCGACACGGACTATCAGGTTGCCGCCGACAAATGGCTCGATGCCGTCATCGCGAAGATCAAGGCCGACGATGCATCGCTGTACGACGTGCCCGCCGATGGCGTCATTCCCGCCGTGTTGCCCGGCGCGACGCCGTCGAAAGCGAGCCCCGCGCAATCGCGGCTCGTCGAGAATCTGCGGCTGAACCGCAACGGCTCGAAAGACACGCGCTATTTCGCGCTGGCGACGGGCGACGCGAACCTCGAATACGAGGCGGGCGATGCATTGGGCGTGTGGCCGCGAAACTGCCCCGAACTCGTCGACGAATTGATCGATCTGTCTGGGGTGAAGGCCGATGCGGCCGTGCACGTCGCGGGCGCGGGCGAGATGCGGATGGCCGAGGCGTTGTCGCGGCACTACGAAATCGCACGGCCGAGTATCGAAGCGCTGCAGCTGATCGCGTCGCGCAGCCGCAACGACGCGCTCGCCCGGCTGCTGGCCGACGAGCGCAAGGCCGACCTCAAGCAATGGCTGTGGGGCCAGCAACTCGCCGACGTCCTGCACGAATTCCCCGTCGATCTCTCCGCCGCCGAGCTGCTCGGCGTGCTCAAGCGCTTGCAGCCGCGGCTTTATTCGATCGCGTCGAGCCCGAACGCGCATCCGGGCGAAGTTCATCTGACGGTGGCCGCCGTGCGCTACAACAATGGGCGGCGCAACCGCAAAGGCGTGTCGTCGACGTTTCTCGCGGATCGCGCGCATGACGCCAACGTCCCCGTGTTCGTGCAGAAGTCCGCGCATTTTCGCCCGCCGCGCAACGGCGATACGCCGATCATCATGGTCGGTCCCGGCACGGGCGTCGCGCCGTTTCGCGGCTTTCTGCATGAGCGCCGCGCGCGCGGCGCGAAGGGGCGCAACTGGCTCTTCTTCGGTGAACAGCACGCGGCCACCGATTTCTACTACCGCGACGAACTCGAAGGCATGCAGCAGGACGGCCTGCTGACGCGGCTCGATCTGGCGTTCTCGCGCGATCAGGCGGACAAGGTCTACGTGCAGGACCGCATGCGCGAGCAGGGCGCGCAGCTGTGGGCGTGGCTCGAAGAAGGCGCGCACTTCTACGTGTGCGGCGACGCGAGCCGGATGGCGAAGGACGTCGACGCCGCGCTGAAAGATGTCGTGATGCAACATGGCGGCCTGAGCGCGGACAGGGCGAGCGAGTACGTCGGCGCGATGGCGAAGGACCGGCGCTACGTGCGGGACGTGTACTGACGCGCTGAGCCGGCGCCTCTCGCCCTCGATCTCGCCGTAACGCGCCGTAACCTCGCAGTCATGTCAAGCATTTCCGATTAAATCGCATCCGATATATAATGGGGTCTTCAAGAGACATCCGTCTCGTTCCGACGAGGACGCAAATGAAGACCACCGCCAAGGCAGAAGACACGAATCCGAAGCTCGCCGACTTCCTGTGCTTTGCCGTCTACTCGGCGAACCTGGCGTTCGGGAAGGCCTACAAGCCCATTCTCGAAGAGCTGGGGCTGACCTACACGCAATACATCACCGTGATCGCGCTGTGGGAAGAAGACAACCAGACCGTCAGCAGTCTCGGTGAAAAACTGTTTCTCGAATCGAACACGCTGACGCCGATCCTGAAGAAGCTGGAAGGCATGGGTTATCTGGAGCGCCAGCGCGATCCGGACGACGAACGCCAGGTGCGCGTCAGCCTGACCAAGAGCGGCCGGCGCCTGCGCGAAAAGGCGTTCGGCATGGATCTGGTCCAGGCGTGCGGCCTCGCGCCCGACGAGTTCTCGAAGATGCAGAAGTCGATCGTCACGCTGCGCAACAACCTCATCAAGGCCGTGAGCGAGCAGGTCTGAGCGCGCGGCAGTCGTTCACGACGCGCGGCGCCCTCATGCGCCGCGCGTCGTCAGGCCAGGCTCCGGCCTTTTTTACTCACAAATACATCGGACGCGATTTAATCGCATGCTTGACAAGGGCGGTTTTTAGTCTAGAATGTATCGTACGCGATCTAATCGTGTGCGGTTAATAGAAGGGGTGGCGTCGGAGAGGCGTGATCCCAGGCAAATTTCAGGAAACAGGGCGCCCTCAGCGGAGGGCCTTCAAATAGCGGAGCTCATCATGAACAAGTTCGTCAAGGTCGCAGTCTGGTTTGCAGTGGGTGTCGCAGCATCGTCGTCGGCTTTCGCCAGCGGCTACGGCCCGGCGCCGCATTACAACCCGCTCCAGGGCGCGCCGGCATCGCAGCAAGGTCCGTCGGCGATCGTCGCCGATGCCGGCCAGAACGCCGTCGGGCAGGCCATGCCCGCTGTGGGCGGCGTCGCCGATTCGACAATTCAGTCGGGTCGCCGCACCGTCAACACCGAGTTCCTGGGCGCGACGTTCAAGCATCACTAATTCAATTCACGCTCTCACATTCAAAGGAGGACAAGCGATGGCAAAGATCGACAACGTTCTGTACACGGGCAAGACGCAGACGACGGGCGGCCGCGAAGGTGCGTCGCGCAGTTCGGACGGCCGGCTGGATATCGCGCTTTCGTCGCCGGGTTCGAGCGGCAAGGGGACGAATCCGGAGCAACTGTTCGCGGCGGGCTGGTCGGCGTGCTTCATCGGCGCGATGGGTCTCGCGGCGCGCGATCTGAAGGTTGCGCTTCCCGCCGACACGGCCGTGAACGCCGAAGTCGACCTGGGCACGGGCGAGGGCGGCTACTTCCTGCAAGCGCGCCTGAACGTGAGCCTGCCGGGCGTGGATCGCGAGGTCGCGCGGACGATCGTTGACACGGCACATCAGACGTGCCCGTATTCGAAGGGGACGCGCGGCAACATCGACGTCGAAATCGCGCTGGTGTGAGGTGTCCGCGCGGCCGGTCTGCTTCGTCTATCCGGCTCTATCCGGCTCTGTCCGGCTCTATACGCGACAGGCAGGTAACAGCAGGCGATAGGCAAGCGGACCGGCGGACCGGCTAGTGCGTACCGCCGCCGCTGCGCGGCGGCTGGGGATTGTTGGCGGGATTGGTGTCGTACTTCACTACCCGCTCGATGCCCGATTCGCGGTCCAGCGCCGATAGCGTCGACAGTGCCGCCTCGAGCGAATCGGCGATCTCCTGCTGATACACCTGCTCCCCGTTCACATAGGCCGTGAACGAGCGCAGATAACGCGCCTTCTTCTCGGGGTTGCCGATCGTCTGGCGGGTCCACTCGTAGAGCGGATACGCGTCAGCTCCCATCTGCTCGGCTTGCGCGACGTAGTCAGCAAACGCGTCGAACTGGCATTTCAGCGACGCGCTGTGCCGCCGCAACACGTCGTGCAGCGGCGCGTACGCGTCCGACTGCGGGTCCGCGCGTAGCGCGCCCGCCCTCTCGTCTGAAACCGTGATCCGGATCTGGAACTGCCATGTGTCGTGCATGGTTCTTCCTTGTCGCTTTCCGTTTACCGCCGCCATCCGGAGATTCTAGCCAATGGCTGAAATCTCAGCCTGCCCGAAGGGCCGAATCTGAAATCCCGGAACGCGGCGTGCGCCTGACTTCCTCTCGTCGAAAAAAAATCACGAAAAATCAACGACTTGAAAAGTCTCCGCCGGATGAAAAATTGGCATGGGCCTTGCGGTATAGGCGTCCACTGGCCATCGGGCCATCACGCGACTTCAAGAACGCATCGCGCCGCGCATCGACATCCGACGCCGTCCGCGAACTCAAATCAAGGAGACATGCTTTGCCCACCTCTACGCACGCTCACGGCCCTTCGCAGCCCGTTTCCGCGCAATCCTCCGTCGGCAAGACGCGCTTCTGGCCGGAAGGCTGGTGGAAGCTGATGGAATATCGGATCGGCATCATTCCGCTGCCCGTCTACTTCATCCTGCTCGCGCTGATCACGGGCTTTGCCGTGACGGGCAAGGTGCCGGGCGAAATCTCGATGGCGATCGCCGTGCTCGCGTTCTTCGGCTTCACCTGCGCGGAGCTGGGCAAGCGCCTGCCCATTCTGCGCAACATCGGCGCCGCCGCGATCTGCGCGACCTTCGTGCCGTCCGCGCTCACCTACTACCACCTGCTGCCGAAACCCGTTCTCAACCTGACCACGGAATTCACCAAGCAGACCAATTTTCTGTACCTGTTCATCGCGTCGATCATCGTCGGCAGCATTCTGAGCATGGACCGGCGCGTGCTGATCCAGGGCTTCCTGAAGATCTTCGTGCCGCTCGCCGTGGGCTCGATCGCGGCTGCCATCGTCGGCACGGCCGTCGGCGCGGCGTTCGGTCTCGGCATTCGCCACACGCTGCTGTATATCGTCGTGCCCATCATGGCGGGCGGCGTGGGCGAGGGCGCGATTCCGCTGTCGATCGGCTATTCTGAAATCCTGCATCTGCCGCAAGGCGAACTGTTCGCGCAGGTGCTGCCGCCCGTGATGCTCGGCAGCCTGACGGCAATCGTGCTGTCCGGCGCGCTCGACATGCTCGGCAAGCGCTTGCCGCATCTGACGGGCCAAGGCCGCCTGCAGGTCGGCGAGCAGGACGAAATGGACCCCGTCAAGGAAGAAATCAGCGGCCATATCGACGTCACGCACATCGCAGCCGCCGGCATCACCGCGATCACGCTGTATCTGCTCGGCCTGATGTGCCGCAACCTGTTCGGCCTGCCCGCGCCCGTCGCGATGCTGTTTCTCGCCGTGCTCGTGAAGCTCGCGCGCGCTGTGTCGCCGCCGCTGCAGGAAGGCGCGTTCGTCGTCTACAAGTTTTTCTCGACGGCGGTGACGTATCCGCTGCTGTTCGCGATCGGCGTTGCGATGACGCCGTGGGACAAGCTGATGGCGGCGTTCACGTTCGCCAACATCGTGACCATCATCGCGACGGTCGCGACGCTGATGGGCACGGGCTTTGTGGTTGGGCGTCTGCTGAAGATGTACCCTATCGACACCGCGATCGTGAACGCCTGCCACAGCGGCCAGGGCGGCACGGGCGACGTCGCGATCCTGACGGCGGCGAACCGCATGACGCTGATGCCGTTCGCGCAGATCGCCACGCGCATCGGCGGCGCGATCGTGGTGACGCTGACGCTGATCCTGCTGGCGCATTTCGGCTGATGCGCGTGTCTCGCGGGGCATAACACTCAGCATCCGACGCAGCACCGGATGCGGCAAATAGGGCGGGCGGCGCGACGGGTTCGCGCCGCCCGCTTTCGTCCTGTGCGCGGCGCGCGAACCATGCGCCGTCCCGTATCCCGCATGGGGCATCGATGAGGTCGAACGTGCGCATGAAAATAAGAGGCATACCGTTATGGGCATGGGCGGCCGCGGCCGCGCTGTATGTCGGCGTGGCCGTGGCGGCCGTCGGGTTCGCGGGGAGCCGCGCGATCGACGCGCTCGCCGAAGTCGGCGCGCACCGTCTGGACCTGCTGGCGGCAAGCCTGAAAAGCGAACTTGGCCGCTTCGAAATGATGCCCGCGATCGTCGCGCGGCAAGATAGCGTGCGTGCGCTGCTGGCCGCGGGCTCGCGCGCATCGCCCGATCTCGTGCGCGAAGTGGACACCTATCTCGAAGCCGTCAGCAACGAGGCGGGCAGTCTCGCCGTCGACGTCATCGACCTGCAGGGCAACGTGATTGCCGCAAGCAACTGGAACCAGTCGTTCAGCTTCGTCGGCACGAACGTGTCGTATCGGCCGTATTTCAAGGATGCGCTCGCGCACGGCTCGGGGCGCTTTTTCGGCATCGGCACGAATACGGGCATGCCGGGCCTGTATTTCGCGAGCGCCGTGCGCGACGCGGGCAAGCCGATCGGCGCGGCGGCCGTGAAGCTGAGCGTCGATGCACTCGAAGCGGCGTGGCGCGCGCCGGGCGAAGCCGCGCTAGTGATCGACGGCAATGGCGTGATCGTCATATCGACCGTGCCTGACTGGAAGTTCACCGCGTTGCAGCCGATCACGGCGCAACGCCAGCGCGATATCCAGTCGTCGCGTCAATATGCGGGGCGCACGGTCGACGTGCTGCCGTATCGGCGCGTCGGCGAGAACAAGGACGATGGTCACGGCACGGCGTGGCTGGGGCGCTTTCCCGACTGGCGCCGTCCCGGGCACACGGCGCGCTTTCTCGTGATGTCGCGGCCCGCGCCGCAAGCGGGCGATTCCGTCATGGTGCTGCTCGACACGGCGGGCGCGCGCCATCAACAGGAACTGGCCTTTGCATTCGTGACGGGCGCGTTTCTGATCGCCGGACTGTATGCGTTGTACGCGGCGCAGCGGCGCCGCACCATCGCGGAAAAGCTGAAGGCGCAAGACGCGCTGCGGCGCGCGAACGATCAGCTGGAAATCACCGTCGCGCAGCGCACGGCCGCGCTGACGGCGGCGAACGAACGGATGCAGCAGGAAATCGTCGAGCGCAAGCGCACCGAGCAGCGTCTGCGCGACACGCAGCAGGAAGTCGTGCACGCGGGCAAGCTCGCCGTGCTCGGACAGATGGCGGCGGGGCTCACGCACGAGCTGAACCAGCCGCTCGTCGCGATACGCACGCTGTGCGACAACGCGCGCACGTTCTTCGAGCGCGACCAGCCCGCGCAGGCCGTCGCGAATCTGGAGCGCGTCGCGCGTCTGGTCGACGGCATGGCGGGGCTGACGGGCGAACTGAAGGCGTTTGCGCGCAAGCCGGATGTCGAGCGAATGGCGGTGTCGCTCTGCGAAGCTGTTGCGCATGCGCGGTTGATCTACGAAGCACGCATCCGCGACGAGCGGGTTCAGCTCGACGCACGCATTCCGGCGGGGTCGACGGTGTGGGCGGAATCGAGCCAGTTGCAGCAGGTGATCGTCAATCTGCTCGGCAATGCGCTCGATGCCGTGCACAACGAGGAGAGGCGCATCATCACGATCGCCGCCGCCGATCCCGACGCGCGCGAGCGCGTGCTGTTCACGATCGCCGACAGCGGGCCGGGCATCGCGCCCGACGTCCTCGCGCATCTGTTCGAGCCGTTCGTGACGACCAAGCCGCGCGGGCAGGGGCTGGGCCTTGGGCTTGCGATCACGTCGCGTATCGTCGAGGGTTTCGGCGCGAAGATTTCCGCTGCGAATCGCGCGGACGGCGGCGCACAATTCACTATCGAATTCGCGGCGGCGACGTCGCAGAGGCTGGTACATGGCAGATGACATTCGGGTGCTCGTCGTCGAGGACGACGAGAACGTGCGCTTCGGCGTCGAGCAGGCCGTTGCGCTGGCGGGCTTTCCGGTCAGCGCTTACGCGTCGGCGGGCGAGGCGCTGGCGGAAGTCGCGCCCGGCGCGCCGCTCGTGATCGTGTCGGACGTGCGGATGCCGGGCATCTCCGGCTTGCAGTTGCTCGACAAGGTGATGGCCATCGACGCCCAGATTCCCGTCGTGCTGATCAGCGGCCACGCGGACATTTCGACCGCCGTGGGCGCGATGCGGGTGGGCGCCTACGATTTCATCGAGAAGCCGTTTTCGTCGGACCATATTGCGGGCCGCGTCGCGCGCGCCGTCGAAAAGCGGCGCCTGACGCTCGAAGTGCAAGGCTTGCGGGCCGCGTTGCACAACTGGCAGGGCATCGAGGCGCTGGTGCTCGGCAAGTCGCCCGCGATGGCCGAGGTGCGCAAAAAGATCTTGCGTCTTGCCGACACGTCGGTGTCGGTGATGATCACGGGCGAGACGGGCACGGGCAAGGAGCTGATTGCGCGCAGCCTGCACGACTTTGGCGGACGGCGCGACAAGCACTTCGTCGCGCTCAATTGCGGCGGCTTGCCGGAGCAGATCTTCGAAAGCGAGCTGTTCGGCCACGAAGCGGGCGCCTTCACCGGCGCGATCAAGAAGCGGGTCGGCAAGATCGAATGGGCCAACGGCGGCACGCTGTTCCTCGACGAAATCGAAACCATGCCGGTGCCGCTGCAGATCAAGATGCTGCGCGTGCTGCAGGAACGCACGCTGGAACGGCTCGGCGCGAACGAGTCGATTCCCGTCGATTGCCGGGTGATCGCGGCATCGAAGGCCGATCTCGCGGCGCTGTCCGCCGAAGGCGGTTTTCGCGCCGATCTGCTGTATCGGCTGAACGTTGCGCAGATCGAGTTGCCGCCGCTGCGCGAGCGCCGCGAGGACGTGCCGCTGCTGTTCGAGCATTTCGTGCTGGCGGCTGCACGCCGCTTTGCACAACCCGCGCCGGTGGTGTCGGCATCGCAGGTGTCGGAGTTGATGACGCATGCGTGGCCCGGCAACGTGCGCGAACTGCAGAATGTGGCCGATCGCTTCGTGCTGGGCCTGACGGGCGACAGCCTGCTGGCCGAGGGCGCCAACGCCGCCGCCAGAGGCGCGACGCTCGCCGACCAGATGGCGTACTTCGAGCGCATGCTGATCGAAGACATGCTGCGGCGTCACAACGGCAACGTCGCCGATGCAAGCGACGCGCTCGGCATGCCGAAGAAGACGCTGTATCACAAGCTGCGTCAGCTGAAAATCGCGGCGCGCGACGCGCAAAGCGAAGAGATCGACACGTAACGCACGCGCGATCAGCGACTGAAGTTCTCCGTCAATTCCGTCAACACCTGAACGAACGCCTTGCTCGCCGCCGTCCGATACGCGTCCTTGCGTTGCAGCAGCACGGCCGTGCGCGCCGGCAGCGGCGGGTCGAGCAGCACGGGATGCAACTCGGCATGCTCTCGTGCGATGCCGTCGGGCAGCACGGTTGCGAGCTGCCCGCGCCGTACGATCTCGACGATCGCACTGATCGAACTCACCTCGATGGCAACCTGCGGGCGAATCCGGTTCTGCGCGCAGTATTCGTCGATGTAACGGCGCGTCGCGAACGCCTTGTTCAGCAGCACCAGCCGTTCGCCGGCGAACTCCTGTGCGGACAGCGGCTTGCGGCGCGTCGCGCGCGCATGGCCGCCGCCGACGACGAGACTCAATGTCTCGCGAAACAACGGCTCGCTTTCGATTTCCGCAGTATGGACGGGCTCGAACGCAATCCCGGCGTCGAGCCTGTCATCGGCGAGTTGCGCTTCGATCTGGTCCTGCGTGATTTCCTGAATATCGATCGCGATGCCGGGATGCAGGCCATAAAAACGATCGATCACAGGCCCAACGAGATACGCCGTGAAGGTGGGCGTCACGGCAAGACGCAGATTGCCGCGGCTCAGTTCGCCGACGTCATGTATCGCGCGCACGCCAGCATCCAGATCCTGTAGCGCGAGCTTGGCATAGCGCATCCACGCGGCGCCCGCATCCGTGAGTTGCACGTGCCGCCCCGAACGGTCCAGCAGCTGCGTGCGCAGCGTGTCCTCCAGTTGCCGAATCTGCTGCGACAGCGTGGGCTGCGAAACGTGCAACGCCTCGGCGGCGCGCGTGAAATTGCGGTGTTCGGCGACGGCCAGGAAGTAACGGATATGACGCAGCAGCATGGCGAATTCCTCTTCTTCGACAACTATTGGCATTGCCTATGGCGAGCATCATAAACCCGTCTTGGACACTATGACGGAATGCGTCCATTCTCTGTGCAACGGGTCGCACTGAGCGACACTGCAACGAACGCCAGATTGAATGGAGCAGGCCATGCAAGAGATCATCGACGGTTTTCTGAAGTTTCAACGGGACATCGTGCCCGCGCGCAAGGAGTTGTTCCGCAAGCTGGCCACCAGCCAGACGCCGCGCACACTGTTCATTTCCTGTTCCGATAGCCGGATGGTTCCCGAACTGGTCACGCAGCGCGAACCGGGCGATCTGTTCGTGATCCGCAATGCCGGCAACATCGTGCCTTCGTTCGGTCCCGAGCCTGGCGGCGTGTCGGCAACGGTCGAATATGCGGTGGCCGCGCTCGGCGTGACGGACGTGGTGATCTGCGGCCACTCGGACTGCGGCGCGATGACGGCCGTTGCGACGTGCAAGTGCCTCGACCATATGCCCGCCGTCGCGAACTGGCTGCGCTACGCCGACTCGGCGAAGCTCGTCAATGAGTCGCGTGAACATGCGAGCGAGCGCGAGCGCGTCGACTCGATGGTGCGCGAGAACGTCATCGCGCAACTCAACAACCTCAAGACTCATCCTTCCGTTGCACTGGCGCTCGCGCAGGGCCGCCTGAATCTGCACGGCTGGGTCTACGACATCGAATCCGGCTCGATCGACGCGCTCGACGCCGCGACTCGGCAGTTCGTGCCGCTCGCTGCGCATCCCGATGTCACCGCGACGCCCGCCGAGTGCGTGGCTGCGCATTGATTCCCGGCTCGTCATTCCGACTGCCGATCTCACTACGTTGTTTATTCAAGGAGCAACATCATGGCCCAATCGCAAGTCACGCCGAACGCACGCGAAGCATTGACGGAAACCATCATCGACGCGAAGGTGCGCAAGAACCTCACGTTCGAAGCCATCAACGAAGGCACGGGCTTGAGCGTCGCATACACGACAGCCGCGCTGCTCGGTCAGCATGCGCTGCCGGAGGACGCGGCGAAGCTGGTCGCCGAACGCCTCGGGCTCGAGGCCGACGCCGTGCGCCTGCTGCAAACCATTCCCGTGCGCGGCAGCATTCCGGGCGGCGTGCCGACCGATCCGACCATCTACCGCTTCTACGAAATGGTGCAGGTGTACGGCTCGACGTTGAAGGCGCTGGTTCACGAGAAATTCGGCGACGGCATCATCAGCGCGATCAACTTCAAGCTCGATATCCAGAAGGTGCCGGACCCCGAAGGCGGCGAGCGTGCCGTCATCACGCTCAACGGCAAGTATTTGCCGACCAAGCCGTTCTGAGGTCATCGCGTCGCGGATCGGGCGATCCGCGACATACGAAGGGCAATCGCTGATCCGAAAAAGGAGAGCCGTCATGTCGTCGCAACAGCAGGAAATTCGTCCACCGCTTCCGCCGTTCACGCTGGAATCGGCCAAAGAAAAGGTTCGTCTCGCGGAAGACGGCTGGAATTCGCGCGATGCCGCCAAGGTCGCGCTCGCCTATTCGCTCGATACGAAATGGCGCAATCGCACGGAGTTCGCGAACAATCGCGACGAAGCGCGTGCGTTTCTCGAGCGCAAATGGCGCAAGGAACTCGACTATCGTTTGATCAAGGAACTGTGGGCGTTCGACGGCAACCGTATCGCGGTGCGCTACGCATACGAATGGCGCGACGATGCGGGCAACTGGTTTCGCTCGTATGGCAACGAGAACTGGGAGTTCAGCGCGGATGGTCTGATGCAGCGCCGCTTCGCGTGCATCAACGACATGCCGATCAAGGAGTCCGAGCGCAAGTTTCACTGGCCGCTCGGACGTCGTCCGGACGATCACCCCGGCTTGAGCGATCTGGGTCTGTGAGAGCCCGCGCCGCGCGCGGCGCGCCTACGCTCAGGGTGTGACGCGCGTGCGCGCCGGGTTGATCGGGCTCGGCGCGGTATCGGCGAACAGTTGCGACACGGGCAGGGGCCGCTGATAAAAGTAGCCCTGGCCGAACGGAATGCCGAGACTGCGCAGCGCTTCGTGCTGCGTCTGCGTTTCGACGCCCTCCGCGATCACTTCCATGCCGTAGTGCTTCGACACAGCCGCGATCGCGCGAATCAGTTCGCCGCCTTCACGGTCCACCTGCCGCACGAACTGCCCGTCGATCTTCACGTAGTCGAATGGAAAGCGGCCCAGCAAGTCGAGGTTGCTGTGCTGCGTGCCGAAGTCGTCGATCGCGAAGCGCACGCCGTGCGCCTTCAGCAGGTTGAAGATGCGTTCATTGCGCGCGTGCTTGTCGAGCAGAAAGCGCTCGGTGACTTCGAGTATCAGCATGATGTCGTCGGGCAGCGTGCGTTGCGCGGCCAGGACGTCGGCGGCGAAGTCCTTGCGTTCGAGATCCATCGGCGCGACGTTGATGGCGATGCGCAACGGGCGGATGTCCGTCTTCTGCACGATCTCGGCAGTCGCGCGTTGCAGCATGAAACGCGTGACGGCGGGAAGCAGCCTGCTGCGCTCCACTTCCGCCATGAAAATTGCGGGGCTCACGCTGCCCCAGCGCGGGTGCGTCCAGCGTATCAGTGCCTCGACGCCCACGATGCGGCGCGTCGCGATTTCGACGACAGGCTGATACGCGACATGCAATTGCCCGTGCCTCAGCGCCCGCCGCACCGACGACAGCAACAGACGGCGCGGCGCGAAAGCGATCAGATAGCCGGCGCCGATCAGCAGATTCAGAAGCACGGCGGCCGCGCCTGCAAGCGCGCCATATTTCCAATGGGTTTGCGCGACGAACGCCGGCGCGGCTACCACGACGACCGAGAATGCCCAGCGCGGCGACGACGCGCGCGTGCCGCGCAATGCGGCGGCCGCGTCGGCGGCAATTAGCGCGCGGCGATCGTTCAATGCCGGCGCGCCGGGCACGACGAGCACGACCTGTTCGGCTTCGTAGCGAACGCCGTGCGCGAGCGCATCGGCCAGATAGGTCACCTCGACGACGTACAGCAAACCCTCGACCTTCCCCGTCGGAACATAGAGCGACATGACGGGCGCCTGCGGCTGGAAAGGCGTGCCGGCGATCAGATCGATGGTGATGCCCGACGGTTCGCGGGGCAGATAGACGGACAACGGAATGTCGATGCGTCCCATCGACGAAGAGCAATACAAACGCCCTTTGGCGACGAGGTTGATGCTGCGCACGTATTGCACGTACGTCTGCAGTTCCGTCAGCCGCTGCTGGATGGGCGCGCAACGCTGCCCAGGCAGCGCGGACAACGCGCTTTGCTGACGCGATACGACGTTATCGAGCATGCGGTCGATGGATTCGACCATGTCGCTCGCGATCGGTCCCTCGCGCTCGCGGACGGCCGCGTCCGCCGCGTGTCTCGCCCAGATGACAGCCGCCACGACAATGCAGACGCCGCAGATCATCGCGATGACGAGCGCCGCCGCGGGCGTGAAGCCGCGCGCGACGAGGGGGGACTGGCGAGTCGAAAAAGGCTTCGTCACGGGGTCCGATACGGGATCACGACATGAGGACGATACACCGCGTGTGCCGCGCTTTCGTCGGATGAATATAGCATGCGTACATTTGCGAAAAGCCGGCCGGCTGCGTCGATGCGGAAATCACTCGCATGGCATTCCTCACTAATTGGCGCACGTATCGTTCCAGGGCTGCGTTGGACACACGTCCAAATCGTCGATGCATAAGCACATGAAAAAGCGCTCGCAATTCATTTCTGATTAATAGCGATCGCGTATTGCTTTCATGCGTAATAAATAACGGAAATCGCGAATTCATTCTGGATGACATTTAACCGGTTTGCATGGCAATTAAGGCCGGAAAATATTTTGTAATGAACGTTGACACGCTGACGTTTGCCCAACTAATCTACCGTCCATCGTAAGCCGACAGTCAATCCGCGAGGGCGCATTGTCAACGCGCGAACTGTCGGCAACGCGAGTCTGTTCGCGGGCGGCAACTGTCGCGCGCGCCGTTGTCACGTCGTGGCTTTTCTCTTTCTCGTTTTAAAAACGTAAGTATCGGCAAATCAGGTCGAGGCTTATTTTCGTCGGCATTTTTTGCCAATCTTTCATTCGCCTTAAAGCGTGTGAGGGGACCTTTTTACGCCTTCATTTTTAATAAAAACAAAGACTCGTCACCACACATTTCCAGACTGCTTTATCCGATCAGGACGAACCATGCGATCAATATTTCGGTTAAAGGTGCAGTGTGTGTTACTGGCAACGACGCTGGCGTTAGGTGCATGTGGAGGCTCCGACGACTCAGGCCTGACGTCGAGCAAGACGGCGCAGGCGGGCGCGACGGCACCCGCTGCGCAGCCCGCGCTGTCGGCGCCGTCGCCCGTTGTCGCCGATGCGTCGGTCAACAAGTCGGTGCCGCCCGTCGAGCTTCCCGATACCGTGAAGCCGATCAATTACAAGCTGTGGTTCCGGCCCAATGCGGACCTGTCGTCATTCGACGGCCGCGCCGATGTCGAGATCCAGGTGACGAAGAACGTCGACCAGATCGCCATTGCCGGGCATCGGATCAAGTTCGTCAACGGCAAGACCACGCTGCAGCCGGGCAACGTGCAACTGATCGCGACGCCGCAGGACGATGGCGACTTCTATCAGCTGCGGCCCGTCAGCGGGCAGATTCACGCCGGCAACTATTCGCTGCACATGGAGTGGTCGGGCATCATCAACTTCAAGACCTACGATGATCCCGCCACGAAAACGGGCGGCAGCTGCGGCAACGATCCGTATCCTGGCTGCTCTGCGGCGGAGGGCGTGTTCCGCGTCGACCTGAAAGGCACGGACGGCTCGACGAGCGGCGCCATCCTCACGCAGGGAGAAACCAATCTTGCGCGCCAATGGTTCCCCGGCTGGGACGAACCCGCATTTCGCACGACGTACGAAGTGTCGGCGGACGTGCCGCAGCAGTGGCGCGTCGTATCGAACGCCGCCGAGAAGCCGTCCGTCAACGTGGATAGCGGCTACAAGCGCGTGTCGTTCGAGAAGACACCGCCGATGCCGCAATATCTGCTGTTCTTCGGCGGCGGCATGTTCGATACGCTCGAAGATGATTTCGTGAGTCCGCTGCACGACGGCAAGAACCTGCACTTGCGCATCTTCACGCCGCCGGGCATGCGCGACTGGGCCGTCCCCGCGATGCAGCAGACCAAGCAGGCGCTCGATTACTACTATCGCTATACGGGCATACCGTTGCCGCTCACGAAGTTCGACACGATCGCCGCAAACGACGCGTTCAAGGAGCAGAAGGATCTGAACTTCGGCGGCATGGAGAACTGGGGCGCCATTCTCGAATTCGCCGACGATATCCTTCCGCAGCCCGGCACGCCGATGTCCGATTACGGCGTAACGGTGCTCACGCATGAAGCGGCGCACCAGTGGTTCGGCGACCTCGTGACGCTGGACTGGTGGGATGACGTGTGGATGAACGAATCGTTTGCGACGTACTTCGAGAACAAGACGAAGATCCTGTTCTTCCCTGATCGCTTCAGCTGGACCGACGAAGTGAAGACCAAGTACGCCGTGATGTCGCGCGATCTGAGGAACACGTCGTTCCCGGTTCAGCCGAACTTCAACGACTGGGCCTCGAACGACTTCGTGCTGAGCGCGAGTCCGTTCACGTACGACAAGGGCGGCATCGTACTGAAGATGCTCGAAAACTATCTCGGCGACGGCGTGATGCGCAGAGGCTTGCAGCAGTATCTGGCCGACTACTCGTTCGGCAACTCGACGCCCAGGCGCCTGTGGGACGAACTCGCGAAGGCGAGCGGCGAGCCGATGGTCGCGATCGGCGACAGCTTCGTGCGGCAAACGGGCGTGCCGCTCGTGTCGCTCGACACGCAGTGCGATCTGACGAGCAACGAAACCGTCGTGACGTTGAAGCAATCGCCGTATCCGAACCAGAACCTGTATCCGGGCATCCAGTGGACGATTCCCATCACGCTCGGCTATGGCGAGGGTTTCGCGCGTCGCAAGACGGTGGCGATGAAGGACACGCAGATGCAGGTGCGCGTGAACGGCTGCACGGGTGTGGTCGCGGACCCAAGCGGCCTCGATTACTACGTGACGAACTACGGTGACAACGCGTGGAGCCAATTGCTCGCGCAGAGCAGCGCGTTGACCGATCCCGTGCTGCTGACCAACCTGCAGATGGAAGCGAAGATGCTCGTGAATTCCGGGCTCGCCGATCCGTCGCGCGCTACTTCGATCGGCTCGATCACGCCGCCTGTCACAGCGATGGCGCGTCGTCAGATGCTGGTCGCGCCGCAGGCGGAGACGGTTCGTCCCGTGCTGCGTTATCAGGGCAAGCTGAAGTCGCGTGACAAGACGCAGTAAGCAGATGAAGTGAGCGTGCGCCGTTGCCGTCCGCGACGCGAACGGGGTCGGCGGCGAACGCGTGGCGCGCCGCGCGCTTCCGGCATCGTGTGGGAAGCGCGCGACGCGTTTTCGCATCGGCGAATGCTTGCGGCCGTTGGGTCAGGCGCGCAATTCGGCTGGCCCCAGAAAAAAGCCGGTGCTGTCCGCGAGCTGACCGATCATGAAATCGATGAAGGTTCGCACGCGCAGCGGCTGCTCCGTGCGATGCCGGTAGTAGATGTAGATCGACTCGCGCTGCGTCAGATGCTGCGTGAGCAACGGCACGAGCCGTCCCGCGCGAATGTGCGCAACGGCCGAAAAACTGCCGAGCTGTCCGATCGCCACGCCCGACAGCACGGCTTCCGTCTCCGCGTCGATGTCGTTCACGCATAGCGTCGCGGCAATGTCGCGATAGACGATCTCATTGCCGATCAGAAATTCCCACGGCGCCTGTTTGCCCGTGTTCGCCCGCCGATATCCCGTGCAGCGATGGGCGTCGAGATCGTCGATGGACTGCGGCGCGCCGTGCCGTTCGATATAGGCCGGCGACGCGCACACGATCAGTTGAATAGGCAGCAGACGCCGTGCGATGGCGCCGCCCGCGAGCGGCGAGCCGCCGCGAAAGCCGACATCCGCGCGGTCGCTGACGAGGTCGGTGAAGTGATCGTCGAAGCGGACGTCGAGCTGCACGTCCGGATAGCGCGCGGCGAATGCGACGATGGACGGCCACAGCACCGCGCGCCCGAGTGCCGTCGGCGCGCTGACGCGCAACGGGCCCGCGACTTCGTCTTTCGCGCGACGGGCGTCGTCGATCGCCGACGACAACGTGGCGAGCGCCGGCTCCACGCTGAGCAGCAGGCGTTGTCCTTCCTCCGTCAGGCTCAGCTTGCGGGTGGTGCGGTGAAACAGCCGCACGCCCAGCGATTTCTCCAGCTGCATGACGGCCTGGCTCGCCGCCTGAGGCGAAATGCCCTGATCGACGGCTGCCTTGCGCAGATTGCCGAGCGTCGCGGCCCGGACAAAGATCGAAATGGCGCGGACCTCGTTCATGGGCCGTTCCCGTGTTGGCAAGTGATTAGCAAGTAAAAGTTGATTATCAGTCTAGCAAACGACGGCTAGTTTATGCGAATCGCTCGTCCTATCCTTCGTTCACTTTCACCACCAACGTAGGAGCAGGTCATGAGCAGCGTCACGAAACAGCAATTCAAGCGCGTCTGGTTCATTACGGGCGCATCGCGAGGTCTGGGCGCACTGATGGCCGAGGCGGCGCTCGCTGACGGCAACGCCGTGGTCGCCGCGGGCCGCAACGTCGGCGCGATTGTCGAGCGGCTGGGCGAGTCGCCCGCCCTGTTGCCCGTCGCGCTCGACGTCACGAACGAGGCAAGCCAAGGCCGCCGTCGAGGCAGCGCTCGCGAAATTCGGCCGTATCGACGTGCTGGTCAACAACGCGGGCTTCGGTCTGCTCGCGGCAGTCGAAGAATCGAGCGACGCGGACGTGCGCCGCATGTACGACACCAACGTGTTCGGTCTGTTGAATGTGACGCGCGCCGTGCTGCCCGTGATGCGCAAGCAGCGCTCGGGTCACGTGATGAACCTGTCGTCGATCGGCGGCTATCGCGCGGCGGCGGGCTTCGGCGTGTATAGCTCGACGAAGTTCGCCGTCGAGGGCATCACGGAAGCGCTGCACGCGGAACTGAAGCCGCTCGGCATTCACGCGACCGTCGTCGAGCCGGGCTATTTCCGCACGGACTTTCTGGACGCGACATCGCTGCTGGTCGGCAAGGAGATCATCGACGACTACGACGAGACGTCGGGCAACGTGCGCCGCTTTGCGGTGGGCATGAACCACAACCAGCCCGGCGACCCCGAAAAGCTTGCGACGGCGCTCGTCACGCTGGCGGATGCGCAAACGCCGCCGCTGCGCCTGCCGCTCGGCACGGACACGCTGAAGGCGATTGCCGACAAGAACGCGTTCGTGGCCGCGGAGACGCAGACGTGGCGGACGCTGTCGCAATCGACGGACTTTGCCGTCTGAGCCGGTATGACGGGACGAAGCGGTCCGTAAAAAAACAGCGCCGCTGCGTGAGCAACGGCGCTGTGCGTGATTCTGCGTTCCGCTTTGGAGCCTATTTCGGCGGCGGCAGCGACGGATCGAGCCTCGCCGAATCCCTCACGAGTTGGTCCGTCAGCGCTGCAGCGACGGGGTTCGAACCGACGCCCGGCTTCGACGAAAGGCGTTGTTCCTCCGTCGCCGCGCGAACGGCGGCCATATTGGGCGGCGGCAGCGAAGGATCGGGCTTCGACGATTCGCGCACGAGTTGTCCCGTCAGCGCCGCGCCGGAGCGCGGCGAGGCTTGATACGTGCTGCGCTGGTCCGTGCTGGCGCGCGCCGTATCGACATTGCCGGGCGCCGGCGAGGCGGGTGCCATCGATGCGGGCGGCGGCAGCAGCGGATCGAGCTTCGCCGATTCGCGCACGAGCTCATTCGTTTCGGGCGTTGGGCCCGCCGACGGCACGGGGCGCTCGAAGCCATCGCGTCCCCGCTGCACTCGCTGTGCTCGCATGAATTTCTGCTGCGCCTGCGCGCTCGCGTCCGGCACGTTCACGGCCGCGACATTCGCCGACGTCGTCGACGGAGCGGGCCGTGGTTGCGGTTGAGCTTGCGGCTGCGGTTGTGGCTGCTGCGCGAACTGCGCGGCGGGCGCAGGCGCGGCGGCGATTGCCGGAGCAGGCGCAGGTGCAGGCGCGGGCGTAGCAGGCACGAGCGGCTGCTGCGCGGCGGCCGTGTTCTTCGTGATCGCGCTGGCGGTGGCCGAAGGGGGGGGCTGAACCGATGCTGCCTTCCGTCACGTGACTTTCGCTGCCGCGCGAATCGATCGCGGGCGAGTGCGTGGGTTCGTCCATGCCGGCAGTGGCTTCGGCGGTCGCACGGCGATCGGCCTGAAGGAGCATCAGATACGTGGTGCCTGCGACACCCAGCAAAAGCGCTCCCAGAATCAACAAGATCTTTCCGGTATTCATGATACTGACTGACGAATTCGTTCAAACGACGTGAGCCAGTCATGATAAACGACTGGTTACGGGCTTTATTCAGACAAATAGCAGCAAGTGGCGGACCTGGCGCGCAGGCGAGCGAGCGACAACAGAGAGCGGCGCTCCTGCAGGGCGTCCCGACAAGGCGAAATGTCATGCGCGCCTGATCGACACAGATGCGGCGCGTCGAGGTTCGCTGATTATCGAACGCTAAGGTTTAGTTTGCGTGTCGAGAACGGGCGCATTGCCAGCGCCCGGATTTGCACTACTCATTGCACAACTAATCATCTGATCAATATCAGCGACTGAAGTCGGCCAGTCCCTGTTGCCGACGCATGCCATGACGCAGGAACCAATGCCGAACCGCGCTGAGTTTGCGCGGCAAACCGGGCATTCGATTGCCCTCGATCCGGGCTTTCGCGCACGACGTTGCGTACTCGATCGCTTCTTCCTCTGTTGAAAAGTAGCCGAGGATGCCAAAAGCTTTGCGCCGTCCGCTCGGACCGGTGACGAATACGCTGGCCGCGTATCCGCGCGCGGCCACGGATGCAAGTGGGATGATGACGTGGCGCCTGTAGTGCACCGCATGCCTGTCCATGAGCGATCATCCTCCAAGGGTTTTGCCCTACGCCACATGGTACACGTTGCAAAACTGTCACCGCAATGCATTACGGCTGCGAAAAAAAAAGCGCGCCAACAAAATGTCGTCGCGCCTTGTGATCGATGTAATCGTGTGATCTTTGTTGCTTCCACTACGTGTTCGTCTGGCGCTTGCGCTCCATCGGTTCGCCGAGCACGAATGCGCCGCCCTGGAAGCGTTGCGCAGCGTCGTCGTACTCCGCGGTCGGCGCCGTAGCGGGGAAACGCTCCGCGAACTGCGCTGAGCTGTCGCGCGGATTGAAGCCGAGGAAGTTCGCTTTCGTGTTGTCCCACCACTTCACGGGGTTATCCGATGCGCCATAGACGACGACATGCCCGACGCGATTCGTGAATAGCGAGCAGCGCACGAGTTCGATGAAGTCGCGATAGCTCAGGTAGGTGACGAGCATGCGCGGATTCTTCGGTCCTTCGAACGATGAGCCAATTCGCAGGCACACGGTCTCGATGCCGAAGCGATCGAAGTAGTAGCGCGACAGCGATTCGCCGAAGCATTTCGTCACGCCGTACAGGCTATCGGGTCGCTGCGGCGCGTCGGCGTCGAGGACTTCCGTGACGGGGTGAAAGCCGATCGCGTGATTCGAGCTCGCGAATACCACGCGCTTTACGCCATGCCGGCGCGCGGCTTCGTACAGGTTGTAGGTGCCGCGGATGTTCGCTTCGATCAGGTCGTCGAAGGGCGCATCGATCGAGATGCCGCCCAGATGCACGATCGCATCGACGCCTTCGACCATGTGCGTCACGGCTTCGCGGTCGGCGAGATCGACGGTGACCGCTTCTTCGTGCGCGGCTGTTTCGCCCGTCGGCACGATGTCGCTGACGCGCACGATGTCGGCCCATTCGGCCAGCGCGACGCGCAGCTGGCGGCCCAGGTTGCCGCCCGCGCCCGTCAGCAGCAGACGGCGGAAAGGCTTGCGCGGCACAGCAGATGTCTCGTTCATGAAGGGTCCTTCGAATGGTTAGGAAAACGTTTTCTGACTATAAGAGAGGCACTATCCCATCGTCAATCGCCTATTAAATAAAGGCTGCGTCGGCACCGGCGTCGTTTGTGCGGCCGCCTTTTCTGCGACAATCGGCGTCAGCCAAACGAAACGGTTACCTTGCGCATGAAAAAAGTTTCCCCGACGATTCGCGACGTCGCCGTCGATGCGGGCGTGTCGGTCGCGACGGTGTCCAAGTACATCAACGGCGCACAGCGCTTTTCGCCCGCCGTCGAAGCGCGGCTCAAGGAAGCCATCGAGCGGCTCGGGTATCGGTCGAACCCCCTCGCGCGCTCGATGATCACGGGCCGCACGCGCACCATCGGTCTCGCGATCCTCGACATCAGCAACCCGCACTTCACGAACGTCACGAAGGGCGCGAATCGCGTCGCGCTTCAGCACGACTACACGCTGCTGCTCGTCGACACGGAGGAGAACCAGGCGCGCGAGCGCTCGCTGATCGAAGCGCTCGCGCAACGAGTAGACGGACTGATCGTCAGTTCGCGCATGCCCGACGAAGAGTCGCAGTGGATGCTGGAGCTTCACAAGCCGCTCGTGCTGCTGCGGCACAGTCCCGGTCTGCCCATTCCGAGCGTCGGCATCGACAACCGGCTCTCGACGTACATGCTCGCGCGTCATCTGCTGAATCTCGGGCATCGGCACATCGCGTATCTCGGCTTCGGCCAGGCGCGCATCAATGACGAGCGCATTCGCGGCGCGCGCGAGTGTCTGTCGGAGGCCGGGCTCACGCTCGACGTGCACGACGCGCACGCGCCTACCGCGCAAGCGGGCGAGCAGGCGTGCTCGCGCGTGATGCTCGGACCGCAGCGGCCGCAAGCCGTGATCTGTTACAACGACCTGATCGCACTTGGCTTCATGAAAGAAGCGGCGTCGCTCGGTTTCAAGCTGCCGCGCGATGTCTCCGTGACGGGCGTCGACAATGTGCCGTACGGCGAGTACGCGTCGCCCGCCCTGACCACCGTCGACATCCAGAGCGAGAAGATGGGCGAACTCGCGATGCAGAAGTTGATCGACGGGCTCGCGGGCCGTACCGAGACCGGGCACTCGATGTTCGAGCCGCGCCTGATCGTGCGCGAATCGACGGCCGCTTGCGAATGAAATCACAGGTTCGGCTTGGCGCGCTGCGAGGACAGGCGCGCCGCTCGACGCGGCGCGCCCTGTGCGCCATGTACGATCAGGCATCGAGTTTCGCGGGCGCCATGCGCGGCGTCAGCACATGCATGATCGCGAGCGCGAGCAGGTAGGCGAGCGCGCCGATCGCGAACAGCACCCAGTAGTGGCCCGTGCGTTGCAATACCTGGCCGATCACTTCGGAGAACAGCACGCCGCCGATCGAACCCGCCATCCCGCCGATGCCGACCACGGCGCCCAGCGCGCGGCGCGGGAACAGGTCGGAAGCCGTCGTGAACAGATTCGCCGACCAGCCCTGGTGCGCAGCCGCCGCGAGACCGACGATGGCCACAGCCCCCCACAGATTATCGACTTGCGAAACAAACGCGATGGGCAGCACGCAGCACGCGCAGATCAACATCGCCGTCTTGCGCGCGGCATTGACGCTCCAGCCCTTGCGCAGCAGCGTCGACGAAATCCAGCCGCCGCCGATGCTGCCCACCGTCGTGATCGCGTAGATGACGACGAGCGGCAAGCCGATGTGCTGCATGTCCATGCCGCGCGATTCGTTGAGCCACTTCGGCAGCCAGAACAGATAGAACCACCAGACGGGATCGGTCAGGAACTTGCCGATCAAAAACGCCCACGTCTCGCGCTTCCGGATCAACTGGCCCCAACCAGGCGCGGCTGCGTTGGCGTTGCGCGCATCGGCGGCTTCTGCTTCGTCGATCTGATCGTCGAGTTCCGCCTGCACGCTGCGGTCGGCGGGACGATACACAGCCAGCCACACGGCGAGCCAGACAAGGCCGATCGCGCCGATGATGATGAAGGCGGCGCGCCAGCCGTAGATCACGGCGAGGGGCGGAATGATCGCGGGCGCGAATACGGCGCCGATGTTCGCGCCGGAGTTGAAGATGCCCGTCGCGAGCGCGCGCTCGCGGCGCGGAAACCATTCGGCCGTGGTCTTGATCGCGGCGGGAAAGTTGCCGCCTTCGCCGATGCCGAGCAGCGCGCGCACGGCCGCGAAGCCCATCACCGAGCCGACGGCCGCGTGCAGCATCGCGGCGATGCTCCATACCAGCATCGCGCCCGCGTACGAGATGCGCGTGCCGAGCCAGTCGACCACACGCCCGAAGCACAGCAGGCCGATCGCATAGAAGGCGGAAAACGCGATCACGATGCGGCCGTACTGCACCTGCGTCCAGCCGATTTCGTGCTGAAGCACGGGCGCGAGCAGACCGAGAATCTGCCGGTCCATGTAGTTGATGACGGTCGCGAAGAAGAGCAGTGCACAGACGGTCCAGCGAAAGCGGCTGGCGGCGCGCACGACGCCGACGACGGCAGATTGCATGTATGTCTCCGTTTGCGGCATCGCTCGTCGCGCCGCATCTTTTTCGTGGCCGGCGACGAGCGCCGGGGGCGGGAGGTGCGGCGCTATCGTGTGGGCGGCGCGCACAGCTTCCGTCATCTTTGGAAAACGTTTTTCCAAGAATAGGAGGTTTAGCGCCGCTTGGCTAGTACGTGTTTCCGCCATGTCTCGCCCTTAGGGGTTTGATGGGAAGGCGGATGCCGATCGGAGAAGTTAATCGTTTTCTTTCATGCCGCCGCGAAGGGCTCGAGCCGGTGCGCGTTCACCCCCTCAGTCGCGCACCTGCTTCGCGGCGATTTGCAGCACGCTTTCGAGCTCGGGGAGATCGACGGGCTTGGTCAGATGCAGGTCGAAGCCCGCAGCCTCCGTCTTCGCGCGGTCTTCGCTGGTGCCGAGGCCCGTCATCGCGGCGATGACGGCGCCTTGCGCGGCGAGCGCGCGGCGGATATGCGGCAGCGCCTCGAAACCCGTCATCTTCGGCATCGACAGATCGAGCAGCACGAGATTGGGTTGCAGCGTCTGCGCAAGCTCGATGGCGGCCGCGCCGTCGTAGACGGCATGCGCCTCGTGGCCGAGCACCTGCACGAGCGTGGCCATGCTGTCGGCGGAATCGACGTTGTCGTCGACCACCATCACCTTCAGGTCGGCGGGCTGCAACGGCGCGCTTGCCTCGACACGTGCGCCGTCGTCGCTCGCCGAGCGGGTGCATTCGGGCAGCCAGACCGTGAATACGCTGCCCTTGCCGCGTCCTTCGCTGTGTGCGTCGATGTGGCCGCCATGCAGATCGACGATGGCGCGTGCGAGCGTCAGCCCGATGCCAAGGCCGCTCTTGTCGGCCTGCTCCTCGGTCGGCGTTTCCTGCACGAACAGGTTGAAGATCGCGTCGATCGCGTCGCGGTCGATGCCGCGCCCCGGGTCGTGGATGCGGATCGCGAGCAGCCGACCCGAGCGGAACACCTGCAAGCTGATCGACGCACCCACGGGGCTGAACTTCGACGCGTTGTTCAGCAGGTTCTGCACGACCTGAACCATGCGCGTGAGATCGCCTTCGATATACATCGGCGTGTCGGGCAACTGCACGTCGAGCGTCTGCTCGCGTGCGGCGAATAGCGGCGCGCTGCCTTCGATGCTCAGTTGCGCGATGGCCTGCATCGACACCGGCTTCGGCTCGATCTGCACGCGTCCGAGCGTGACGCGCCCGGCGTCGAGCAGATCGTCGACGAGCCGCGTCAGGTGCGACAGCTGCCGGTCGATCAGTTGATGCTCGGGCACGAACGCGTCGTGATTGTCGGACTTCAGCTGCAGCATGCTGACGGCATTGCGCAGCGGCGCAAGCGGGTTGCGCAGTTCGTGACCGAGCAGCGCGAGGAACTGGCTCATGCGCTGGCTCGACGCTTCGAGTTCTTCGAGCCGCCGCCGCCGCGACATATCGCGCGTGATCTTCGCGAAGCCTAGCAGCGAGCCGTTCGGATCGCGCAGCGCCGTCGTGATGATGTTGGCCCAGAAGATTGTGCCGTTCTTGCGCACGCGCCACTCTTCCACTTCGATGCGGCCTTCGCGCGCAGCGAGATCGAGATCGCGTTGCGGCCTGCCCGCCGCGATGTCCTCGGGCGTATAGAAAAGGGCAGCGGGCTCGCCGAGCACCTCGTGCGGCTCGTAGCCCATTACCTGTGTCGAGCCGGCGCTCCACGTCGTGATCTGGCCTTGCGGGTCCAGCATCGTGATCGCGTAGTCCTTGATTGCATCGACGAGCACGCGAAAGCGCTTGTCGAGTTCGCGCGCGTTGAAGCGCTCGGTGACGTCGCGGATGAAATACGCCAGCTCGGTGCGTCCGTCGAACTGCACGGGACACACGGAAAGCTCCGCAGGAAACTCGTTGCCGTCGATGCGGCATGCGGTCAATTCCGTGCGGCCGCGCTGCAGAAGCTGGTGGGCATGCTGGCCTGGCGCGATGCGGAACACGTCGAGTTCCGCGTAATGCGCGCGGCAGCGCTCCGGGAACAGCGTGTCGAGCATCGCGCGACCCATCACGGCATCGCGCGCATAGCCGAACGTGTGCGTCGCCGCGTCGTTCCATTCGATGATGATGCCGTCGGCATCCGTGCACACGAAGGCGTCGTGCGTCGTGTCGAGCACCAGACGGCGCCGCCGCAGCGACGCTTCGAGCTTGCTGTCGGCGGCTTCGCGCAGGCTGATTTCAGTGCGCAGCCGCGCGATGGTGATGGCGTTCTGCTCGATCAGCGTGCGGTTTTCCGCGAACACGCGCTGGTGCGCCATCCCCGACGCGACGAGCGACGTGATCCGCTCGAGCGTTTCGATGTCGTCGGCGGAAAAAGCGTCCGTCCTGTTCGCCATCAGCTTGACGACGCCCGCCACGTCCGCCTGATAGAGCAGCGGCGCCACCACCATCGACGCCGCGCCGACCCGCTTGCACGCCTGCGCATCCACCCGTGGATCATTCGACGTGTCGCTGCTGTACAGCAGGTGTTTTTCGAGCGAGCACAGTCCCGACAGACTGCCGTCGCGTTTTAGACGCAGGCCGACATGATGCGCGATGGTGCCGCTGCACGCGCGATACACCATCTCCTCGCCGTCCACCCATTCGATTACTGACGCATGCGCGGCCGGCGCGAGTTCGAGCAGCGAGTCGGTGACGAGCGACAGAAAGCGGTCGAGGTCGAGCTTCGCAGCCGCGATTCTGGAATGCGCGTCGATCAGCTTTCTCAAACGCGCATTCGCCGAGCGCTCGCGATGCAGTTGCGCGGCGGTGTCGGCGGCGTCGATCTGTCGGTCCTGACTGTCATTCATCGTGGGCAACTCCGTTGACGCCGATGGCGCCTGCTTGGACGAGTCTGGGTGGTACGCACGTGGCATACCTATGCACGATGCATGCATCCGACCCTCACTCTTCCGACGGTTATACACGCTCGCGCGGCAGGCGCAACGGTCCGGGCGCGGGCGCTTGCGAGCGCGGCCGTGCGGGTAAGGCGCAACTCACCGAGTCAATTATAAAAAATGCACGCGGTTCAGATCGCGCGCGCGGGCCGTAACAGGCGGGCAGACGCAACGGCGCGGGACAGCGCCACTCAATCAACGCATTTGGACGCGGAGTCACGCATGGGCATGCGTTCCATCGCAGTCGAACTGAGTCTCAGCTTTGGCGTGGCGCTAGCGGCCACGATACTTGCGGTCACGTTGTACGCGCCGCGCGATGTGCGCTGTCCCGCCATCGACAACTTCAACGACGCGGGCCTCGTCCAGATTCGCCAGATCGACGGCAGCTTGCGCGAGACGTTCGTGCGATCCACGATAATGTCGCGTTCCTGTCGGACATGCCGCTGGTCCCGTCGGCGGGCAACACGGTGACCAGCTATCGCACGGCGGACAGATGACGCCCGAGACCAACGGCGGCGTCGAGACCGACATCTTCCATCTGCTGCAGCGCTTCGGCGACAGCCATCCGGATCTGCGCTACGTCTACGCGGGCACGCAGCGGGGCCGCTACGTGCAATGGCCGAAGGGCAAGTTCACAAGCGACTACCACGCGGCGCTGGTCGAGCAGGCGGCGGCTGCGTCGCGCTCGCTCGAAGATCAAGGGCGGCAGCTCGACGAGGCTGTGGCGGCGTTTCGTCTGAAGTCGGAGAAGGCGCACTGTTTGGCTTGGACCGAACGTGACGACAGGTGCGTGTGTGCGCTCGTCTGCCAACATGCAGCCGACGCGAATCGCAAGCGCACGGCTAAACGGGAAATCCGCCCGCGAACCGTTCGCGCAGATAGCCGACAAACAGTCCCACCGCGCGCGGCACATGCGACGCATACGGCCTCACGATATAGAGTTGCTCGGCGAACGCGCCCGTCACGCGCCATTCGGGCAGCACGACGACAAGCTTGCCTGCCTGCACGGCGGCTTGCGCCGTGAAGTCCGGCAGCAGCGCGATACCCAGGCTTTCCAGCGCCGCGTCACGCAGCGTCTCGCTGTTGTTGGCGCAGAACTGTCCGTTCACGGGCAGCGTGACGGGTCGCGCGGCGCTCTTGCGCGCCGTCTTGCGCTCGAACGACCACATCGGCTCGCCCGTCGAGCGCGGATAAAACAGGCAATCGTGCGACGCCAGCTCTTCCGGTGCCTTTGGCGTGCCGCGCTTGCGCAAGTAGGCGCGCGTCGCGACGATCACCGAATGCGTATCGCACAGTTTCCACGCGACATGCGTGTCGGGCGGTTCGGCGCTGTGACGTATCGCGAGGTCGAAGCCCTCGTTGGCGAGCGAGACGAGCCTGTCGGACACCTCCAGCTGCACGCGCACTTCAGGATTGGCCGACAGGAACTCGGGCAGCTTCGGCACCAGCTGCTGCCGCGCGAGCGCGACGGGCGCGGTCACGCGCACGAGTCCGCGCGGCACGCCCGATAGCTCGCGCACCTGCGCGAAGCTCGCGGCAATGTGCGCATATTGACTGCGCGTGCTGTCGACGAGTTGCTGGCCCGCTTCCGTCAGGCGCACGCTGCGCGTCGTGCGCTGCACGAGCGAGATGCCGGCGGCGCGCTCCAGTTCCGAGATGCGCTGGCTCATGGCCGCCTTGCTGACGCCGAGGCGCGCCGCTGCCGCCGTGTACGTGCCCTGTTCGGCGAGCATGGTGAGCCAGTGCAGATGCGTCCACAAGTCTTCGATATTTTGCGTATCCATACACTTATTGTTCACTGTGGCAAACAGTGATTTCAATGGTAGCCTCTTTCCAGCACGTCCGCTGCTTTCTACACTTGCTGCAACATCCATCACAGAGGAGCGGACATGCAAGCGTTTTCGGACAATGCGGACGTGGGGCATTTCATTCACGGACAACGGGTCGATGGCACGGGAACCCGCAGCCAGGCCATTTTCAATCCGGCCACGGGCGCCCGGGCGCGCAAGCTGTTGCTGGGCGAGACGGCCGATGTCGAGGCAGCCGTCGCCAGCGCCAAGGCCGCGTTTCCGAAGTGGGCCGACACGCCGCCCATCCGGCGCGCGCGCGTGATGCTGCGTTTCCTCGAATTGATGAACCGTCATCGCGACGAGCTTGCCGCCATCATCACGGCCGAGCACGGCAAGGTGTTTTCCGATGCGCAAGGCGAAGTCTCGCGCGGCATCGATGTGATCGAATTCGCCTGTGGCATTCCGCAATTGCTGAAGGGCGATTACACGGAGCAGGTGTCGACGGGTATCGACAACTGGACCATGCGGCAACCGCTGGGCGTGGTCGCGGGCATCACGCCGTTCAATTTTCCGTGCATGGTGCCGTGCTGGATGTTCCCTGTCGCGATTGCAGCGGGCAACACGTTCATTCTGAAGCCGAGCGAGCGTGATCCGTCGGCTTCGCTGTTCATGGCCGATCTGCTGAAGCAGGCTGGTTTGCCCGATGGCGTGTTCAATGTCGTGCAGGGCGACAAGGTCGTCGTCGATGCGCTGCTCACGCATCCCGATGTGCGGGCGATCAGTTTCGTCGGCTCGACGCCGATCGCGAACTACATCTACGAAACGGGCGCGAAGCACGGCAAGCGCGTGCAGGCGCTGGGCGGCGCGAAGAATCACATGGTCGTGATGCCCGACGCCGATCTCGACAAGGCGGTAGACGCGCTGATCGGCGCCGCATACGGTTCGGCGGGCGAGCGCTGCATGGCGATCTCGGTGGCGCTGCTGGTCGGCGACGTGGCCGACAAGATCGTGCCGCGCCTGGCCGAGCGCGCGCGTAACCTGATCGTGAAGAACGGCATGGAGGCAGACGCCGAAATGGGCCCGATCGTCACGCGCCAGGCGCTGGAGCGCATCGAAGGCTATATCGCAGAGGGCGCGAAGGAAGGCGCGACGCTCGTCGTCGACGGACGCGGGCTGCGCGTGCCGGGTCACGAGGATGGCTTTTTCACGGGGGGCACGCTGTTCGACCACGTCACGCCTGAAATGCGCATCTACAAGGAAGAAATTTTCGGACCAGTGCTCGCTTGCGTGCGCGTGAAGGACTTCTCGGAAGCGGTCGAGCTGATCAATGCTCACGAGTTCGGCAACGGCGTGGCCTGCTTCACGAGCGATGGCCATGTGGCCCGCGAATTCGGCCGCCGCATCGAAGTCGGCATGGTCGGCATCAATGTGCCGATCCCGGTGCCGATGGCATGGCACGGCTTCGGCGGCTGGAAGCGCAGCCTGTTCGGCGACACGCATGCTTACGGCGAGGAAGGCGTGCGCTTCTACACGAAGCAGAAGTCGATCATGCAACGCTGGTCCGAGAGCATCGAGAAAGGCGCCGAGTTTGCGATGCCGACGGCGAAGTAACGTCGGTTAGCCCTTGCGGCTGATCGCAGCAGCACGAAGCAGCCTGCCGCAAGGAGGCTGCTTTTCTTTGTTGTGAGGCTTTGATCAGACGTTTGACCGCATGCAATGTCGTATGTCGTCGCGCGCATTGTTCCCGATTTGAAAACTCTGAATTCTGCGCAGCCCGATTTGCCGATCGGGTCTAAGGGTTTAGCCTATGTCTAACGTCAAACATCGGCGTTTGAAACAAACGTCGTGACACGCAATGTAGAGGTGAAAGCCATGAAGCGCGAATCGTTGAATTTCCGGAATATCGATGACCATAGCGGCGCAGGCGCGCGCGTGCGCGTAGAAGCGGTGTCGACTGAGAAGGCTCAGGCTGCGGCTGTCCCGCGCAACTGGGCATGGGCGCACGCCAGTGAGTCGTACGACTGGATGGATACGCATAGTCCCGCGCCCGTGACGGAACTGTGGGGCTAAGCCATCCCGTATCGGTATCGATTGTGAAACGAAGAGTTGCTGGCCGCGATGCATCGCTGCGGCCAGCAGCGTGTAAAACAAGGTGATGTGTCAGGCGAGCGTGAGCTTGACGTCTATGTTGTTGCGCGTCGCGTTCGAGTACGGACACACGATATGAGCCTTGTTGATCAGATCCTGCGCGGCCTCGCGCTCCATGCCCGGTAATGAAATCTTCATCGCTACTTCGATGCCGAACCCATTCGGAATCGGCCCGATACCAACGCTCGCGTCGATCGATGCATCGGCGGGCATTGCGATCTTGTCCCGCGCGGCAACGAATTTCATCGCGCCAATAAAGCACGCGCTATAGCCGGCAGCGAACAGCTGTTCCGGATTGGCGCCTTCGCCGCCTTGTCCGCCGAGTTCCTTCGGCGTGGTCAGCTTGAAGTCCAGATTGGCTGCAGGCACGACCGCGCGACCGTCCCGGCCGCCTGTAGCCGTTGCATGTGCAGTGTAAAGCGCCTTTTCGAGCGACATAGCAAACTCTCCTTCGATGAAGTGCTGCTTGGTGGAATGTTGCGGGTCAGGCTGATTTTGCTGCTTTCAGCTTGCGGTATTCGAGCGCGGGCAGGCCGCCCCAGCCCCAGTTTTCCGTCGGTACCTCTTCGATGACGACAAAGGTGGATTCGAGCGGCTTGTGCAGCACGTCGAGCAGCACCTGGCTTACGCCTTTGATGAGTTGCGCCTTTTCCTCGGCGCTCACGCAGACTGCACCGGGCTGCGTCCCTTCACGCGTAACCTGAATCATGACAATCGGCATCTTGCTCTCCTCGATCGTAGTTGAGGAACGAAGCGCGCGCCAGCGACGCTTCCTCGTGGCACGATGGCACGTCGCGACGCGTCGAAGCCTGCCGTACAGCCGCAAGCCGCGCCCCCTGACTCCGACACGTTTTCGTCATCATTTTCGTCACCAATCCGACGTTCGACGCGCACGCCACATAGTGTTGCAAAGCTTTCGTTTTCGTGCAGATGAAGGCGCGTGTGATGCTCCCCTTCAGGCGGCACAGAAGCCCGACGCGTTCGCGGTCGCGCACGGGCATCGTAGGCCGCGCTCAGCCCGCGCGCGCGAGCTGCTGGCGAACGGCGGCTTCCGTTTCGTCGTAATCGCCTTCGCCGAAGTGGCTATAAACAACGTGTCCTGTCTTGTCGATCAGATAGACGGCCGGCCAGTATTGATTGCTATAGGCGTTCCACGTCGCATAGTGATTGTCCTGCGCGACGGGATAGCGCAGTCCGTACTGCGCGATTGCCGCACTGACCTTGTTCGTCTCGCGCTCGAATGCATATTCAGGCGTATGGACGCCGACCACCACCAGCCCTTGGTCCTTGTACTTCTCATAGAGCTTTTCCACATGCGGCAGCGTGTTCACGCAGTTCACGCATGTGTACGTCCAGAAGTCGACGAGTACGACTTTGCCGCGCAACTGCTGCATGGTCAGTGGCTGCGAATTGAGCCAGTGATCGATGCCCGTGAATTCGGGCGCAATGCGATTGGTCTGGATCTGTGCGGAAGGCGCCGCACCGCTGTTCGCGACCATCGCGCCGAGCGCGGCGATGGCGGCCACGGCAGCGACTGTCGTCAAGGTCCTGATTCGGGAGATCATGTGAGCGTCCTTTGAAATGAGCGAATGAGCGAAAGTGCATGGCCGTATTGGAACGGCTACGCGTATCCATGCTGTGTCGTCATGTCTCGTGTTTGCATCGTCTTGTATCCGGATGGTGCGTGGATACACTGGGACACAAACGGATGCGTGGCCTGCGCTATAAAGCAATCGTGACGCTACGTTGGAGGCAACATGAAACGCCTGTTGGCAATCTTCCTGTTTTTGGCTGGCGGGTTCGCCACTGAAATCACGCATCCCCTGCAATGCTCGACGATCACGTCGAGCGGCGTGCAGCAAAAACGACGCAAGGCATCGGGGACCGAATGACGACCTTGATGCCGTGTATCTGAACGTATCGGCGATGCACGGCGACACGAATGGCTGCATAACAGATTCATTTAGTACACAAGCCAGATACGTGCGCGGGTTCAAATATCTCAACGTTGAGGATGGCTGGCGACGGCAAGTACTGGTCGCCGCGATCTTCGCGAATCAACCCTCTCTCGTGAGATAGAACCATGAAACTCCAATCGCTCGTTCTTGCTGCTGTGATGGCGCTGCCTGTCGTTTCGTTCGCACAGTCGAATCAACCGTTGACGCGCGCCGACGTGCGCGCGCAACTCGTCGAACTGCAGAAGGCGGGCTACAACCCTGGCGCCGATGCGACGCAATATCCGAGGAACATCGAAGAAGCGCAGGCGCGCGTCAACGCGCAGCACGGCATTGGCGTCGCGGACAGTTCTTATGGCGGATCTGCAAGCGCCAGTTCGGCGGCAGGCGCGAAAGCGCAAGGTGTAAACGGTTCGGATTCGATCTACGCGCGCCCTTGAGCGCCCGTTGTTGATTTGGCCAGAGCCCGCGCAGAATGCGTCGCAACGTATCAGCGCAAGAGATAGCCCTATCCGAACCCTTCGCTTGATCTCTCTCGTGAGCGATGCGAAATTGAATCACTGGTTCTTCACGAGACCTTTGATCAATGAGCACGCTCACCGCTGTTCAACGCATCGGCCGGTTCGCCGCCGATGCACGTTCCCATCATCTTTCGCCGCAGGCTCGCGGGCTCTTCAAGCGGAACATTCTCGATAGCCTGGGTTGTGCGATTGCGGCATTGCCCGGCCCGCCGTTCGCGGCGCTGCGAGACCAGTTCGACGAATATCGCGGTGACGGCAACTGCTCGCTGATCGGCGGCGGAATGACTTCGCCGGATCAGGCGGCGCTGTACAACTCAGGTCTCGTGCGTTACGTGGATCTGCTCGACAGCTACATGTCGCCGGGCGGTTTGTGTCATCCGAGCGATAACTTCGGTGCGGTTCTCGCCGCGGCCGAGCATGCGTCGGCGAGCGGCGAGGACTTCATGCTCGCGCTGGCCGTCGCCTATGAGATCGGCTGCCGCATCACCGCGATCGTGCCGGTGATGGCAAAGGGCTTTAATCACGCGATCCAGTTGGCGATGTCGGCGGCGGCGGGCTCAGGCAAGCTGTTCGGCCTGAATGCCGATCAGCTCGCTCACGCGATTGCCATTGCCGCTGTCGACAACGTCTCGCTGTCGTGCGTGCACTCGGAGCCGGTATCGCACTGGAAGGGCTTTTCGCCGGGCATCACGGGCATGCGCGCGGTCTATTCGGCATCGCTTGCAAAGCGCGGTTTTACGGGTCCGCTTCGCCTGTTCGAAGGGCCGAACGGCCTTGAACGGATGTTCGACCAGCCGCTCGACGTCGACTGGGAAGATGCGCGCCTGGACGTCATCCACCAGACGGTGATGAAGAAGTACTGCTCGCTGATTCACGGTCAGCCGGTACTCGAAGCGACGCTCGCACTCAAGCGCGCCAATCGTATCGCGAGCGGCGATGTCGAAGAAGTGGTGTGCGATATCTTCCAGACGGGCTACGACATTGCGGGCGGCGGCAGCTTTGGCGCCAAGGACAACCCGCAGACGAAAGAGCAGGCCGACTACAACCTCAAGTATCTGATCGCGGCGGCGCTGCTCGACGATCAGGTGGGACCGGCTCAACTCGAACCGGCCCGCGTGCAGGCGGCCGATGCGCAGGCGTTGCTCAAGAAAGTGACGGTACGTCCCGACGCTGCTTTCTCGGCGCAATATCCGCATGCGCTGAATACGCGCGTGACGATACGGTGCGGCGATGGCCGCGTGTTTTCCATCGAGCACGTGGGCTTCGAAGGCGGACTCGACCATCCCTTTACGTGGGAGCGCACGGTCGAGAAATTCCATTGGCTCAGCGAGCCGTATGCCGACAAGGCACTGCGTGAAGCGATCGTCGAACTGGTTTCGACGCTTGAAAGCCATTCGATCGACGATCTGACGCAACTGCTCAGAAACGTGAATCCGCAAGCAGCATTTCCCGCGCGGCACGCGGGAATCCAATAACGGTTGATACATTCAGGAGAGACGAATGGCCCTTATTTCATGCGATATGCGCTACGGCAGAACCGACGAACAGAAACGTCAGCTTGCGGCAGGCCTGCTGCGTGTCGTGAGCGAGGCAACCGGCGAGACGAAGAACGACATCTTCATCGTCTTTCGCGAAGGCAGAGGAATCAATTTCGTCGAGCATGGCGAGCATCTGCCCGAATACGTCGAAGGCGCCGCCAACGACAAGGAACTGATCAGCCGGCTCACATAAACGGGAGCAACCGCATGCCTTTCATCGAATGCCATATTGCGGCCGGCCTTGCGCCGGCGCGTCGCGAGCAGCTCATCCGCGACATCATCCAGGTCACGCACGACACGATCGGCTCGGACCCGAAGATCATCAACGTGATCCTGCATGAACATCCGCGCGAGAACATCAGCGTGTCGAGCCGCATCAACGGCGAAGACTTCCGGCAGTCGAACACGCCCTGACATAGGTACCTGTGATGGCCAGTGATCAGCCGGCAGTGCGCGATTCGTCTTTGGTGTACGATGAGGATCGACCTTGCGGTCCCGTCCCTCACGGACGGCATGTGACGGGCGCGACGGCCCGTCAGCCCGGGCAGGGCATTGTCGATTTCATCAAGGTACCCAGCATGGATGTCGCCGACCTCAAGGTGTTCGAGGCAGTGGCCCGTCATGGCAGCATGAACCGGGCCGCTACCGAACTTCACACAGTTCAGTCGAACGTCACGGCGCGAATCCGCTCGCTCGAACGCGAGATCGGTGTCGCGCTGTTTCAGCGGCATGTGCGCGGCGTGAGTCTCACGCCTGCAGGGCAACGCATGCTGCCGTACGCGGCGCGCATGGCGAAGCTGCTTGCCGACGCGCGGCTCGCCGCACTCGACGATGGACCGCCATCAGGCGGCCTCGCACTCGGCACGCTCGAAACGACGGCGGCCTTGCGCCTTTCGCCGATACTCAGCAATTTCGCGCGAATCTATCCTCAGGTGCGTCTGTCGCTGACCACGGGCACGAGTTGCAGCCTGACGGAAGACGTGGCGGCATGCAGGCTCGACGGCGCATTCGTCGCGGGTCCGGTGGATCATCCCGAACTGCATGCGGAGATGATCTTCCAGGAAGAACTGGTGCTGGTGACGTCGCGCAACGTGTCGTCGGTGGATGCGCTGCCCGCTGTGCCCGAACTCAAGACCATCGTGTTCCGGCTGGGGTGTTCGTATCGTCAGCGGCTCGAGGCGCTGCTCGCGGAAATGGGCATTGTTACGGCGACGCCGCTCGAATTCGGCTCGCTGGACGCGATCACTGCGTGCGTCGCGGCGGGCATCGGCGTCACGCTGCTGCCGCGCGGCGTGGTCGCCCGCGCAGCGGAAGACGGCATCGTCGCGATTCATACGCTGCCGCCCGAAAAGGCGCAGGTCGCCACGTTGTTCATCCGTCGACACGATGCGTATGTGTCGAGCGCGATGCAGGCCTTCGTCGACGTCACGCGATCGCGGCTCGGCCCCGTCATGGCGGCAGCCTGAACCATTCACGCAGCCTGCTGCTCGGTCTCCAGAAAGGGCGTTCTGTGGCGCGCTCCGTTCGCGCGAAAGAAGTCGGTGCAAAAGTCGACGAAAGTTCTAAAGCGTGCAGGCAGCAACTCGCGATGCGAGTAGAACAGGCACACTTCCACCTCGCTGTCCGAAATCGAGCAGCCGGGCAGCACGGGAACCAGCTTTCCCATTGCCACATCTTCGCGTGCCACCGCTTCCGGCAGTTCCGCGATGCCGGCGCCGGCGAGAGCCGCCGCGCGCAGCAGCACGTCGTTGCCGTCCATCGACGACATCGGAATGATCTGCACAGGGGCGCCGTTTTCGATCACCTGCACATAGTTCGTGCTGCGCTGGCGCGACTGCGGCGGCAGCAGCAGAAAGTGTCCGGCGAGATCCGCCGCGCGGCGCGGCGTGCCGTTCTGGTCGAGATACGCGGGCGACGCCACGAGTGAGCGCGACGACCGGAACAAGGTCCTGCGAATCACGGCGGATTGCTCGACCTGATTCGGCGGCAGCATTGCCATGTCGAACTGTCCGTCGTACAGATTGACGGCGCCTTCGTGCACGGAGACAACGAGATTCACATTGGGCGCGACGCTGCGGTAGCTGGACAGAAACTGCGAGAACGTTTCGCTCACCAGCATCGGATGTATCACGAGGCGCAGCTTGCCGCTGTCCACTTCGCGTTCGCGCGTGATGCGACGATTCGCTTCGTCGAGTTCTTCGAGCAGCCGGCAGCAACTCAAATAGTACGATTGCGCCTCTTCCGTCAGCGTGACGGAGCGCGTGGTGCGATGAAGCACGCGCGTCTGGATGGACGCTTCGAGCTTCGCAATGGCCTTGGAAATGGACCCCGTCGTGACGCCCAGCGACGTCGCTGCCTTGCTGAAACTCTGATGCTGCGCCGCCGAGACGAACGCTCTCAACATGTAAAGCTGATCCATGTTCAACCTCTGCTCCGTTGCCGCCGCACTTCACTTGGCACCACTCTAGCAACAGATCAGAAGGAGGACGCGCGGTTTGTTTTGATAGGGGTATCACCGGCGGTGATAGGCCGCTTGCGCTGTCCGGACGTGGAGGAATAGCACGAGCAGGGCGCTGTGCCCTGCTGCGGTTAGTCGCCTGCCTGGGTGCGCGGATCGAAATCGAATTCAATCCGGATGCCGCCGGGCTCGTACACCATCGTGTGCCGTTTCGGCCCGCTACCGAGGTTCTCCGGCGCGAATTCGACCTTCACGCCGGGCCAATTCGACACACGCGCGAACACTTCGTTGAACGCCGCTTCGCTGGCGACGCGCAGCGCGAGATGATGCAGGCCGACGTTGGTCTTGCGGTCGAACGCGACGCAGGTCGCGGGATCGCTGGCTTGCCACAGCGTCACCATCACGTGTCCATCCGAGACGAATGCGGCCGGATACGCAGGCCGTTCGCCGACCTGGGTCCATTGCAGGCATTCGACGAAGAAGTCGCGCGTGAGGCCCAGATCGCGGACGGTGAGCCCGACATGGTCGATGCCGGCGGTAAGTGGCTGCGTAGTCATGTGGAGTCGTCCCGTGGCGGTTGTGCGGTCATTATAGTAAGTCGCGGCTGCCATGACTCTTGATTCGCTGGAAAGGGAAGATTGCGATTCTGGCGCCGGAATAGATTGATTTCCCTATTTGTCTATGGAAACGTACACAGCCGCCAAACGTTTGCGCGTTTGGTGCGAGCGTTGACGTCGTGCATACTTGTCGACTGCACGCGTTGCGCGCGAAACATGGGCGAAACATGGGCAAAACGCGTGCGACGAGAACCGCAAAGTCATCGAGAGGAGAAGGCGAGTCATGCCGTTGGTGCCGCTGTCGCAACGGGAAGTCACGATCGGGGTTCCGCTGCCGTTTTCCGTCTACACGGCGGACGGCAGGCTGCTGATCGGCCGTGGGCACATCATCCATAGCGCGGAGCAATGCGAGCGGCTGTTCGCGCTGGGCGCTTTCCGGCACCCGCTGCCGGGCGAGCGTCGCCACGACGCGAACCCCGCGCAGAGCGGCGAGGCGCCCGCTGCGGCGCGCGCGCGGCGCGACCATGACGATCAGGTGTTCGTCGGGCCGTTTCCCAATTCGGGCTGCACGCCCGAAGACTTCGTGATCTCGCTGGCAAGCGGCCCGGCCCTCTCGGCGCGTACGCGTTTTGTCGGCGTGCTCGACGACGTCAGCCTGCTGCTGTCGGGCAGCGGCGTGGACGCCGCGTTCGCGCCGGGCGTAGCCGTCGAAGGACAGTTCATCGCGGGACGTTACCGGCATGCATTCGATTCGGAAGTGATCGGCCGGCACACGGCGCCGTTCGACGTGCTTTATCTGCGCCATCCCAAGGAAGTCCGCTCGCGCACGCTGCGCCGGCACGTTCGCGTGGGCATCGACGTGACCGCGCATCTGTCCACGAACGATCGCCCGATGGCGGGCACGGAAGTGCGCGCCGTCGACCTTAGCGCCGCGGGCGTCGGCCTGCTCGTGAACTCGAATTCGCTCGCGCCGGGCGAGCACTTCAAGCTGTCGCTGCCGCTCGCGCACGCGGGCCGCGTGCGCACGGCGCCGCTGAACTGCATCGCGCGCAACCGGCGCACGAAGGGCGCAGACACGCTGGTCGGCGCAGAATTCGGCAACACGTCGGGCGACGTGCGCGCGCTGGTGCGCGAGTACGTGCTCGACATTCTGACGGGCGCGTTGCGGCCCAACTCGTTCGCCTAACGTCATCCTCGTACTGGGCCGGGCATGGGCCCGTGACGCCGTCACTGTAGGGACGTTGTACGGCTGCAGGTTTTCCCCAAGGCACGCGCGGCTTTGGAAACGCACGGCCGCAGCGCGACCGTTTATCCGCAGGACAAGGCGCGCGGCAAGGCGTGGCAAGGCGTGGGCAGCGCCTGGCAAGCGCGTCATCCGCACGGCCGTGCCGCCCTATACCTACATATGATTCTCGCGACGCGCCTATTCCCATAAGATGGAATCAACCTGAACGGCATGACGCAGCACCGTGCCGTAGTCACTTAACGGCCGAGGAAAGTCGCTTGCAGATCAATCCAATCGCTTCCGTCATCGACGACGACGAATCCGTCCGCACCGCGATGTCGAGCCTCGTTCGTTCGCTGGATTGGGATGTCCGGCTGTATGCATCGGCCGAGGCGTTTCTTTCGACAGGCATCTCCAGCCACGTCGCGTGCATCATTTCCGACGTGCAGATGCCCGGCATGAGCGGCCTCGACATGTACCGGCATCTGCTCGATCAGGGCGTGACGCTGCCCATCATCTTCATTTCGGCGTTCGCGTCCGACGCGGTGCGCCGTCAGGCGCTCGATCTCGGCGCGCTGTGCGTGCTGACCAAGCCCGTCGACGGCTACGAAGTATCGCGCTGTCTTGCGCAACTGGAGCCGGACGGCTCGCATCACGAATGAAGTCGGCGCGCCTTGCCGCGCCGCGCCCCTGCGCCATGCTGTTTCGGGGTATTCGGATAGAATTCACTCCAGATCGGGATGGGCCGGCTTCCTGGATGTCTGACCGTCGAGCGACGCGTCCGGCGGTGCCAATCAGGGTGCCGCCGCCCGCACGCCAACGCTCGCAAGGAACGCCTATGCCGAACCTGTGCCGTCCGCCCGTCGTACCCGCCGTACTCCGCGCCCGCGGAGCGTCATGATGTTCCGTCAGAGCGCCGGCATGACGTCGGCTCCCGACGCGCGCATTCTCCTTTCTCTTGCGGCCATCATCGGCGTCGTCGTGTTCGTGATCGACGCGCTGACGCCGCTCGATATCGCCATTGCCGTGCTCTACGTGGTCGTCGTGCTGCTAGTCGCGTCGACGGGCTCGCGCCAGGCCGCGATCGCCACGGCGGCGACGTGCGTCGCGCTGACCTTGCTCGCGTTCGCGATGTCGCACGACGAGAACTATTCGGGTGGCTCGATTGCGCGCTGTATCGTGAGCCTGCTCGCGATCGGCACGACGTCGTTTCTCGCGTTGCGCAATCAGGCGAACACATCGCGGCTGCAGGAGCAGATCCAGTTGCTCAACCTGACGCACGACGCCATCGTCGCGTACGACATGAACGACCGCATCACGTTCTGGAACCAGGGGGCCGAAGCGCTGTATGGCTGGTCGGCGCAACAGGCAATCGGCCAGCGCATTCACGAGCTCACGCGTACGAGTTCGGCCATTCCCCTCGACGAACTGCGCGACGAAGTCGTGCGCAAGGGCCGCTGGGAAGGCGAGCTGCAGCGCGTGCGCAGCGACGGCAGCACGGTCGTGGTGTCGAGCCGCTTCGCGTTGTGGCGCGACGACAAGGGCAGGCCGTGCGCGGTGCTCGCGACCAACAACGACATCACCGAGCGCAAGCGCATGGAAGCCGAGTTGCAGCGCCAGCAGGAAGAGCTGCGCGCGACCATTGATGCAATTCCCGGCATGGTCTGGAGTTCGTCGCGCGACGGCGAACTGAGCTACATCAACCGGCGCTGGAACGAACTCGGCATCACGCTGGGAGAGAACGGCGGCGGCGTGTGGACCTCGATCGTGCATCCCGACGACTGGCCCGCGATGCAGGCGGCGTGGCGCGGCGCGATTGCGACGGGCAAGCCGTTCGAGAACGTCTCGCGCATCCGGCACAGCAACGGTACGTACCGCTGGATGCACATCGGCGCCGAGCCGTTGCGTGATGCCGACGGGCGCATCCTGCGCTGGTACGGCGTGAATACCGACATCGAAGAGCGCAAGCAGGCCGAGCAGGCGCTGGAGCGCAGCGAGGCGTTTCTCTCGGACGCGCAGCGGCTGAGCCGCACGGGCAGCATCGGGACGCGGCTGCCGGCAGGCGACATGTGGTGGTCCGACGAGGTCTACCGGATCTTCGAGTACGCGCCCGACTACACGCCGGGCATGGAGCTGATTGTCGCGCGCACGCATCCCGACGATCTCGAACTGGTTCGTCAGGCATGGGACCGCGAGCTCGCGGGTGCGCCGTATGTCGACGTCGAGCATCGGCTGCTGATGCCGGACGGTCGCGTCAAGCATGTGCATTACGTCGCGCATCTGGCCGCGCCGCAGTCGGCCGCCATCGAGTACGTCGGCGCATTGATGGACGTGACGGAACGGCAGGTCGCGCAGGAAGCGCTCGACCGCTCGACGGCGGAACTCGCGCACGTGACGCGCGTGACGATGCTCGGCGAACTGGCGGCGTCGATTGCGCACGAGGTCACGCAGCCGCTCGCCGCGATCGTGACGGCGGGCGACGCTGCGTCGCGCTGGCTGAACCGCGCCAAGCCCGATCTCGCGGAGGTCGGCCAGTCGATCGGTCAGATGGTCCGCGACGCGAAGCGCGCGAGCGACGTGATCCGCCAGATCCGCGCGATGGCGCAGAAGCGCGATCCGAGCCAGGCGGTGCTCGACGTCAACGGTATCGTGAGAGAATCGATCGAACTGGTGCGGCGCGAGCTGGACGCCGCGCGCGTGGAACTCGAAGCCCGCTACGTCGAACCGCCGCCTCTCGTGTGCGGCGACCGCGTGCAACTGCAGCAGGTCGTCATCAATCTCGTGATGAACGGCGTGCAGGCGATGTCCGGCGTGACGGGGCGCGCCAGGCGCATGCGCGTCGGCACGCGCCGCTTCGACGAGCACTACGGCCAGGTGTTCGTCGAAGATTCGGGCACGGGCATCAGCGAGGAAAACGTGGGGCGGCTCTTCAATGCGTTCTTCACGACCAAGCCCGATGGCATGGGCATGGGGCTGTCGATCTGCCGCTCGATCGTCGAAGCGCATGGCGGGCGTATCTGGGCCGAGTCCCAGCAAGGGCAGGGCGCAACGGTGCAGTTCGTTTTGCCTGTCGATAAAGGATACTGTGATGAGCAGCGATGAAATGAACGACCCGAATCAGTCGATCGTCTATGTCGTCGACGACGACGATTCGATGCGCGCGGCCGTCGGCATGCTGCTGCGCTCGGTGGGTTTCAGGGTGGAGGCGTTCGGGTCCGCGCAGGAGTTCCTGTCGTTCGTCAAACCCGACATGCCGAGCTGCCTGATCCTCGACGTGCGCCTCAAAGGTCAGAGCGGCCTCGCCGTGCAGGAGCAGATCGCGGCGGGCGACGTGCGCGTGCCCATCATCTTCATGACGGCGCACGGCGACATCGCGATGTCGGTGAAGGCGATGAAAGCGGGCGCGATGGATTTTCTCGCCAAGCCGTTCCGCGATCAGGACATGCTCGACGCTGTCGCAAACGCACTCGCGAAGGATGTCGAGCGCCGAAAGTCCGAACGTTCGGTTTCCGATCTGCGCCGCCGCTATGAATCGCTGACGCCGCGCGAGCGTGAAGTGATGGCGTTCGTCGCAAGCGGCCTGATGAACAAGCAGATCGCCGCGGAAATGAACCTCAGCGAAATCACCGTGAAGATTCATCGCGGCCAGGCGATGAAGAAAATGGAGTCGCGCTCGCTCGCCGATTTCGTCCTGAAGGCGGAAGCGCTCGGCGTCAAATCGCTGGAGTCCGGCGCGCCGCACCGCGCCCAGCGCGGCTCGTAAGCCTGACCGGCGCGCTGTCGCCGGCACCCATCCTCTCTTTCTTTCTTCACGCGGCGAACGGCGGCAGACGTTCGTCGCGTTGCCGCGCGCTCGCCTCGCGCACAGTGCATCCGTCTTCAGCATATTCGTTTTCGGCGTGCACGGCCTCGCACTGCTGCGTCCCGGCGTGCGCGCATACTAAACCTTCATATAGGTTGACTCAACCAATCGACTGAGCGGGCAACCGAATGTACGGCTAGGCGCGTCAGTTCCGTTTGTTTAACTTTGATTCATCGCGGCAATGCTGGATCAGCACCTGGCCGCAAGCGAATCACTGTATCGGACGGACCTGCCATGACTACCACTTTGCTCGATCTACCCGTTTCCCTCGCCGATGTCGCGTCGCGGCGTGCCGCCTCGCCCATCGTTGCGGAACAGAAATGGCGCCGCCACGACGCGTTGCCCGCCGATGCGTCGGCACGGCACCCGCGCGTGATCGTCGCGCGCTGGACGCACGCGGGCGACGCGCCGCTCGAAGTGACGAACGAGGGAAGCGAGACCGACCATTGCATCGGCGTGAACCTGACGTGCGCTGCCCTCACGTTCGATCACGCCGGACGGCGGCTCGTCCACGGCCGCCTGACGGCGGGCGCCGTGCAGGTGACGGCGCCCGCCGTGCCGACGAAGGCCGTGTTCACATCGACAGCCGACGTGCTGCATCTGTTCGTCTCGCAGCCGGTGCTCGCCGAGTGCTACGAGGATCTGTTCCAGCGCGCGCCCGCCGGCGACATCGTGCTCGACGATCCGCAACTGATCCGCGACCCCGTTCTCGAGCGGCTCGGCCAGGCGCTCGCCGTGTCGCAAAGCAACGACGCGGCGCTCGGCAAGATGTTCACGGACAGCGTCAGTCTCGCGATGGTGTCGCGCGTCGTGTCGCGCCATTTCGCGGGCGCGACACGACGCGCGCGCGAAGCCGCGCCGCTGCCGCAGTGGCGCATGAACCGCGTGATCGAATTCGTCGAGGCGCACCTTGCCGAACCCATCGGCCTGGCTGAAATCGCGGCGAGCGCCGGGCTCACGCGCATGCATTTCGCCGCGCAATTCCGTCGCGCGACGGGCGTGCGGCCACATGAATATCTGCTGCGCCGGCGCGTCGAGCACGCGCAGCATCTGCTGGTGACGTCGAAGCACAACGTGATGGACGTCGCGCTCAGTTGCGGCTTCCGCTCGCAGGCGCACTTCACGACGGTGTTCAAGAAGTTCGTCGGCGAGACGCCGCACCGCTGGAAAGAGAAAGCCAACGACGCGCGCTGAGCGCTGCCTCGCAGTTCCGAATCCGTCGCTATCCAACAGGAGTTTCGACATGCTCGCAAACATGAACGCCAATGTGATCGACCCGTGGACGCAAACCATCGGTCTGCTGGGAACCTCGTCGCGCGGCAGCAGCGCGCAAGGCGCCGTGCGGGCGCGTCAGAAGGCGCGCAGCAACGACGCGCGCTTCGGCGCCCTCGTGACGCTGATAGACCGTCCGACGCCGTCGACGGCCACGATCGCGTGGCGCGACTCGACGCGCGGCTGTTTCGGCGACCAGGTCTGGCGCATGGCGCGCGCCCGCGCGGCCGGCTACTGCGCGATGAGCGGGCAGGCGATCCGTCCCGGCGACGCCGTGTACAAGCCGAATCCGCGGCCTGCGCCCGTCAATGGCGACGCGATGATTCTCGCGACCGTGCTGCGCGAAGCGACGCTCGTCTGAGTGCGTGCGGCGGGCTGCAGGGCGGCGGCCGATGTCCGCTGCGCTGCAGCCCGCGGCGCCCGGTGGCATAGTGCCGATCTAGGCTGCGGCGCGCCTGCGAACGACGGGCGTCGTGCGAGACAGCTTGTTCACTGTGCCTGGGTTCACGAATGGCAGATATCGTCGGCAGCATGCGCATCTTCGTCCGCGTCGTCGAGACGGGCTCGTTCACGGCGGTAGCGAAAGAGAACGACGTGACGGCTGCGCAGATCTCGCGCGCGGTCACGTCGCTCGAAGAGCAACTGCATACGGCCGTGCTGCATCGAACCACGCGGCACCTGTCGCTGACCGAGGCGGGCAGCCGCTTCTATGAGCGCGCAAAGGTGATCCTCGCGGACCTCGATGCCGCCACCGACGAAGCGCGCAACGCGAGCGTGTCGCCGGCCGGCAAGCTGCGGCTGCACTGTGCGCCGGGGCTTGCGCAGAGCACGGTGGCGGCGGCGCTGGTCGGCTATCAGATGCGGTACCCCGACGTTTCCGTCGAGCTGAAGATCGAGCAGAGCATGCCGAATCTGGTCGAGGAAGGCTACGACGTGTCGCTCATTTCGGCGACGCAGTTGCCCGATTCCATCTACGTCGCACAGACGCTTGGCGCGGCGTGGGCCGTGATGGTCGCCTCGCCGGACTACGTGAAGCAGCACGGCATGCCCCTCACGCGCGAAGACCTCGCCGCGCACCGGCTGCTGGAACTCGAATCGCCCGCGTCGCCATCGCGCGAATGGCATATCGAAAGCGCGCACGATGCGCACGTCGTCACGCTCGCGAAAGCGCCGATGCATATCAATGTGCCCGATGTGCTGCGCGCGGCGCTGCTGGCGGGCGCGGGTATCGGCACACTGGCGACGTATTCCGTCGCCGATGATCTCGCTGCGGGCACGCTGGTGCGCGTGCTGCCGCAATACAGGCTCAAGCCTTTTACCGTGTTCGCTGTGTATCCGTCGCGGCGCTATCTCGAGGCCAAAGTCCGCACGTTGCTGGATCATTTGCGTTCGACGCTCACGCCGGCGCTTGAGCAGGCGATCGAACGGGTCGAGGCGTTGGTGTTGGCTTGAAGTGGGGTTGTAGTGGTGCGGTTGCCCTCCGCGCTGGCGTCCGCGTTGCGCCTTCGCGGCGCGGGCGTTGCCGTTGTGTGGTTGCCCTCCGTGCAGGCATCCGCGATAGCGCCTTCGCGGCGCGGGCGTTGCCCCTGTGCGGGGCGGCACTTACTTTCTTTGCCGCCGCAAAGAAAGTAAGCAAAGAAAGCGGGCTCACACCGCAAGTGCTTGTTATTACCCACGGGCCCTCAACGTCCCTACACTTCACGCCGCCACGCACTGTTTGCCTCTCTTGCCAGCGTGCTAGCCAACGCCTCACCCGCTTCACGCGTGCGTGCAACGGCTCACCGTGCCTGATGTTTCAGCGCATCCCGTGGAGGTGCGCAGAGCGGATTTCATCCGAACACAAACCATAGTGCGGCCGCACCGTCATTTCATTTTTGGACAACACGGCTTCCTGACCTCTCGCCGTTGATACACGTGCCAGCTCCACCCCCTCCTTTTGAGAGGGACTCGCTTAGCGCTTATCCCTTATTGGTGACCTGTCGGTTGGCCTCTCCCGCTACCGACGCAGAGGGTTTGCAGTTCGCCCCGCTCAGGCTTCACCGGGCGGGGTGCTTTTTTCCAGCCCCGCGCAGCAAACCGTACAGGACGCCATTCATGACAACCACGCCGAAGACGCGGTCGTTCGTCGTCTCATACGACCCGGTGCAGGACCAGCTAGTCGTCTTTTCTCTGGCCGACGCCGATATCGCGCCGCTCGTGGCAGCCGCGTTCAAGGCATATTGGCCGCTGCGGAGTCTGAATCACCAATTGACGGGTGACGTCGCGCAGCGACTCGGCACGACAGCACTGTCCGTTCTTGGACTCTATAATCCCATTCTGCGGCCCATGCTCAAACCCATGTTGCAGGCGCCACGCGGAAGGCCCAGAAAATCCGGTAAGGAATAGCGACGTGCAATTAACGGCGTCGATCACTCGCCCGCATGCGCCCCGCCCACCACCTTGCCCCTGAAGATATAGTACTGGTAGAGGTTGTAGCCAATCATCACCGGGAAGATCAGACCGATCCCCGCGAGCATGAAGGCGAGCGTATGCGAGTCGGACGAAGCCTCGACGATTCCCAGCTTGCCAGGCACGAAGTCCGGAAACAGGCTGACGGCGAGACCGGCGAACGACACGATGAAAAGCGCCACCGCGCCGCGAAACGGCCCACGCGCCGAGCCGAAATACAGCGACGCCATGATGAGCGCGAACGACAGCGCCGCTGCAAGTCCCAACGCGATCAACACGTGCATCACGCCCGGCTGCGACCAGCGATCGAGGCCCACTTCGCTGAAGAACCACGTCGCGATGGTCAGCAGCAGCGCGGCGGCGACGGTCAGCATCGCGCACAGCAGCGAAAGACGGCGCGACCATTGCTCGATCATGCCGACGGTCTTCTTCACCAGATACGTGGCGCCGAGCAGCGCATAGCCCGCTACCACGCCGATCGCCGCTACGGCGATGAACACCGTGTGCAGCCCGCCCGGCACGAGGCCCGTGATGATCTTGCCGAGCACGACGCCTTGCGCGAGCGCCGCCACCAGGCTGCCGATACCGAACACCTTGTCCCACAGCGGACCGTGCTCGACGCTGTGGCGGAATTCGATCGCCGCGCCGCGCATGATGAGTCCCGCAATTAGCGCCATCACGGGCAGATACAAATCCTGCATCAGTTGCGCGTAAGCGAGCGGAAACGCGCCGAACAGCGCGCCGCCGAGCACGACGAGCCAGGTTTCGTTGGCGTCCCAGACGTGTCCGATCGACTGAACCATTACATCGCGGTCGGCGCGCCGCGAACGCAGCAGCGTCAGAATGCCGACGCCGAGGTCGAAGCCGTCCGTCACGACGTAGAACACCAGCATCAGGCCGAGCAGGCCGAACCAGACGTAGGCGAGCAGCGAATGAGTAGAGCTATCCATGAGGCAACCTCTTGAGCGGAGTACGCGGCATCAATAGCCGGAGATGGACGACGTCGTCGCGGCATGCGCGGTGACGATGGCGGGCGGCGCGCTGGTGAGATCGGGGCCCTTGCGCAGCCAGCGGCGCGCCAGCACGAAGAATGTGACGAGCAGCACCACGTAAAAGGCGAAGAACATTGCGATGCTCAGCGACACCGACGCAGGCGCGACAGCCGACGCCGCCTGGCTCGTGCGCAGCAGCCCGTAGACGACCCACGGCTGACGGCCCACTTCACGCACGATCCAGCCCGCCTCGACAGCGACATACGGCAGCGGAATGCACAGCACCCACGCGAGCAGCAGCTTGCGTTGCGCGAGCAACGCAGCAAGGCTGCCGCGCGCCTTGCGCAGCGCCCACGCGGTCCAGAACGCCAGCAGCATGAAGCAGAAGCCGATGCCCGCCATCGCGCGGAACGCATAGTAGAGAAGGGGAATCATCGGCGGCTGGTCTTCGGGCTTGAAGTCGGTGAGCCCCTTCACCTGGCCGTGCAGCGAGTGTGTGCCGAGCACGCTCAGCATGCCGGGCACTTCGAGCGACCAGTCGTTGCGCTGCGCCTTCTGGTCCGGCCACGCGAGCAGCGACCACGACGCGCCCGTGCCCGGTGCATTGGTGTGCCAGTGGCCTTCGATCGCCGCACCCTTGGCTGGCTGCGTTTCGAACACGCTCACGCCGCTCGAATCGCCGAGCCAGATCTGCAGCGGCGCGACGAACACCAGCACGGTGAGCGCGATCTTGAACGAACGCGCGAAGAACTCCGGGTTACGCTTGCGCAACAGGTTCCATGCGGAGATGCCGGCGATCACGAACATGCCCGTTTCGATGGCCGCGACCCACATGTGCGAGACGCCCCACACCATGTCGGGGTTGAAGATCGCGGCGAGATAGTTGGTCACCTCGATCTTGCCGTTCACGACGGCATAGCCCGCGGGCGTCTGCATCCACGAGTTGGCGACCATGATCCAGAACGCCGAGATGCTGGAGCCGAGCGCGACCATCGCGGTGGCGAACAGATGCACGCCGCGCGGCACGCGGCCCCAGCCGAGCATCATCACGCCGACGAAACCCGCTTCGAGCATGAACGCCATCGCGCCTTCGAAGCCGAGGATGTTGCCGATGAACTGTCCGCTGTACTGCGAGAAGCCGGCCCAGTTGGTGCCGAACTGGAATTCCATCGGAATGCCGCTGACCACGCCGACGGCGAAATTCAGCACCAGCAGCTTGCCCCAGAAGCGCGCATGACGGTAGTACATCACGTCGCCCGTTCTGATCCATAGCGCTTCCACCAGCACGAGGAAAGCGGACAGGCTGATCGTGAGGATCGGCCACAGAATGTGGAAGATCGCTGTCATCGCGAACTGCGCGCGCGACAGGTTGAGTACGTGGTCAAGCATGGGGGGGACTCCTCGCGTTGGGGGGCGGGTTCGACGGGGATGGCGCGCGTGGCCGAGTCGGGGCCCACGGCGGCGGCGCGCACCACCTTCACGGGCACCGACTTGTACGACGGTGTGCGGCTTTGCGGGTCGAACGCGTAAAGCGGCACGAGGGGATTCGCTTCCGGGTAGTACGCGCCGCAGCATCCGTCGGGCAGCGAATATTCGACGACCTTGAAGCTGCGGATCACGCGCTCGATTCTGTCCGTCGAAATCGCGACGATGTCGACGCGCTCGCCGGGATGCAGGTTGCGCTTGTGCAACTCGCGCTGGTTCATGAACACGACGTCGCGTTGGCCGAACACGCCGCGATAGCGGTCCGAGTGCGAATACAGCGTGGTGTTGTACTGATCGTGGCTGCGCATCGTCGTGAGCCACAACGCGTCCGGGTCGCTCTGCAGCGGGTCTTCGTCGAGTCCATTGAAGACGAGGAAATTCGCGCGGCCCGTCGGTGTTGCCCAGACGCGCTCGCGCGCCGTCGAAGCCAGATGAAATCCGCCCGGCACGCGAATGCGCTCGTTGTACGCCTGGAAGATGGGATACACGATCTCGATCGCGTCGCGAATGCGGTCGTAGTTCGCCACCATCGCTTCCCAGGGCACGCGCGATTGCTCGCCGAGCGTCGCGCGCGCAATCCCTGCCACGATGGCCGGTTCGCTCTTCAGATGCGGCGACGCCGGTTCGTTGCGCCCGCCCGATGCATGCACCATCGACATCGAATCTTCGACGGTGATCGATTGCGGGCCTTCCGCCTGAATGTCGATTTCCGTGCGGCCGAGGCACGGCAGGATCAGCGCTTCCTTGCCATGCACGAGGTGGCTGCGGTTGAGCTTGGTCGCGATGTGCGCGGTCAGCTCGAGCTTGCGGATGGCTTCCTGCATGCGTACCCAGTCGGGGATCGCCGCCGCGAAGTTGCCGCCGAGCGCGATGAACACTTTCGCGTCGCCGCGCATCATCGCTTCGAGCGTTGCGATCACGTCGCGCCCGTGGTGGCCTGGCGCGCGAAAGCCGAACGCGCGCTCGATGCCTTCGATCAGTTCTTTCGAAGGCTTTTCCGTGATGCCGACCGTGCGGTTGCCCTGCACGTTCGAGTGGCCGCGCACGGGGCAAATGCCTGCGCCCGGACGCCCGACGTTGCCGCGCAGCAGCGCGAGGTTCGCGATCTGCTGCACGTTCTCCGTGCCGCGATGATGCTGCGTGAGGCCCATGCCGTAGACGAGGATCGCGTTGTCCGCCTGCATGTAGATGTGGGCCGCGTTCTCGATGTCGGCACGCGACAGGCCCGAATATCGTTCGATGTCGTCCCACGATGTCACGCGCAGGTCATCCAGCAGCGCGTCGATGCCGTGCGTATGGCCCTCGATGAATTCGATGTCGAGAATGCGCGGCCTGTCGGCGGCCAGCGCGGCGTCGTCGGCTTCGACGATCGCCTTCATCATCCCCTTGAGCACGGCGACATCGCCGCCCACCTGCACCTGGTAGAGAAACGTGCTGATGGGCGTATAGCCGAGCGTCGCCATTTCGACGGGATTTTGCGGCGACGCGAAGCGCTCCAGCGCGCGTTCGCGAAACGGATTGAACGACACGATCTTCGCGCCGCGCCGCGATGCCGAATGCAGATCGCTCATCATGCGCGGACTGTTGGTGCCGGGGTTCTGGCCGAAGATGAAGATGGCGTCGGCATGCTCGAAGTCTTCGAGCAGAACCGTGCCCTTGCCGACGCCGATCGATTGCGGCAGGCCGACGCTCGTCGCTTCGTGGCACATGTTCGAGCAGTCGGGAAAGTTGTTGCTGCCGAACTCGCGCACGAAGATCTGATAGAGAAACGCCGCTTCGTTCGATGCGCGGCCCGACGTGTAGAAATCGGCCTGATCGGGATGCTCGAGCGCATTCAGATGACGGCCGACGAGCGCGAACGCATCGTCCCAGCTGATGGGCAGATAGCGGTCCGATGCGCGGTCATAGACCATCGGGTGCGTGAGGCGGCCGACCATTTCGAGGTCGTAGTCGTCCCATGCGGCGAGTTCGGAGACGCTGTGCGCGGCGAAAAACTCCGGCGTGCAGCGGTTCACGGTGGCCTCCCACGCGACAGCCTTCGCGCCGTTCTCGCAAAACTCGAACGACGACGTGTGCTTCGGATCGGGCCACGCGCAGCCGGGACAATCGAAGCCTTGCGGCTGGTTCATATGCAGCAGCGTCTTGGCGCCGGAGACGGGAATGCCCTGCAGCGTGAGTGCTTCGCCCGTTGCCTTGAGCGCGCCCCAGCCGCCTGCGGGATCGCTATAGATGCGAATAACCTTTTTCTTGCCCATGTCTGTTTCCTGTGCAGTGGAACCAATGTCGGTTGTCCGAATGATGGAACGCACGAGGCAAACAGGCTTGCCTGTTCGCCCGCTGGTTGCCGATCCACACGGACGGGATTCTTCGAAGCTGCGATCAACCCGTGACGCGCAAAGCAAAGCGGGCGATCTGTTCATCACAGATCGCCCGCTTTACCGGTGCGCAGAAAAGAGCCGCAATCAGGTCCAGTATTTGTAGTCCGTCAGGCTGTGCTCATAACCGTGCACGTCGCGATGCGCGCGACGATCGCGCTCGGGCCGCGTATAGCCTTCGAGCTTCTGTGCCGCCGGTTTTGCCTGCGCCGGCAGATGCTCTTTCCAGGCCGACGAAACAGCCGTGGCGGAAACAGATGCAGGTTGATCCGCCTGCGCGGCGAGGCGTTCCAGCGGCAGTTGCGCATTTGCGCCGACAACCAGAATGGCCTGCATCAGGCCGGGTGCCTGGTACGCGCCGGCGACGGCCAATCCGAGGCTGCATGCGGCGATGGCCACGCCGGGTCGAAAATGGGGGAAGGTAATGAGGCGCATCATGCGTTCTCCACTGCGCGCTCGAGACGACCGAACGTCTCATGGCGGTGCTCGTCGAAAAGGCGGCTGTCGAGTGCCGCTCTCAGGTGCGACGTCAGAAAATCCACGAATGTCTTGATCTTCGCGTCAATGTGGTGCCTGCATGAATAAACGGCGAACACGCTCGTATTTTGAAGCTGCAATTCGGGAAACAACTGCACGAGCCGTCCACTGCGGATGTCGTCGATCACGCAGTGAAGCGGCAGTGCCGCGACGCCCGCGCCCGCCAGTGTGGCGACGCGCGTCGCTTCGACGTCGTTGATGACGAACTGGCCCCCCGCTTCATGAGACGTGGGCTTCACGAGGCTCAGCTTCACCTGGTGTCCCTGCGGCGCCTCGCGAAACGGCAGCGGCGTCAACGCATGTCCGTCGAGGTCGCCTGTCGTTTCGATCCGATGCGTCTGAAGAAAGGCAGGTGCCGCGACCAGCACGCGCTCGCAGTAGCCGATCAGCTTGCAGACGTTGCGCGAGTCGGGCAGCGTAGGCGCCGACACGATCGATACGTCCACTTCATCTTCGAGCAGATTCGCCATGCGCGGCAGGAATTTCAGTTGCACGGCGACAGCGGGAAAACGCTTGCGATACTCGATGATCGAATGCGTGAGTTGCCCAAGCCCGAGATCGGTCATGCAGTGAATGCGCAGCGTGCCGCGCGCGCAGGTATGCGCGTCTCCTGCTTCGGCCTCGGCCTCTTCGAGATCGGCGAGGATCTTCTTGCATTTCTGGTAGTAGCGTTCGCCGGGCTCGGTCAGCGAGATCCTGCGTGTCGTACGTTGCAGCAGTCTCGTCTGAAGCTGGTCTTCGAGCGACGACACCGCGCGCGATACGCTGCCCGTGCTGCAGTTCATGTGGTCGGCAACGGCGCTGAAGCTGCCCGATTCGACGACGCGCGAGAAGACGCGCATGCTCAAGAACTTGTCCATGAAACCGTTCACCTCTCGCTGTCTGATCCGTTGGCTCTGGCGCGGAATGTGGCTTTGCCGCTTGAGAACAAAGATAGATCGAGGCGAACGAATCAACCATCGTACGTTGGGACGTTGGGCTAATCCAAGTAGTGAGAGGCTCATACGTAGGTATAGGGCGGCAGCGCCAGCCGCTGTTTCAGGCCATGCGGCGCGGCCTGCGGGTTGTGCGGGGCGTCCAGCTTCCGGGCGATCTGCGAGCCGATCCGCCATTGCGCGTCACGCAACGCATTCTTTGAGCGCAGGCGAAGATTCCCGAACGCCTTGGCGGCGGTTCAGGAAAATTTAAACGCGGCAACGCGGCGCGAATCGTCGAACCACAAGGCCCGCGCGCCTACCTGCGATGACTGCCCCCCCCTGCGAGGCGCCGCCGCGACATCGGCCGCTTACCGCACGCACACCTTGCACCCGATGCAAAGCGCACGAATTTCATCGCGTGCATTCAGGTTTTTTAATCTTGCGACAAAGTTTTCTTCGTGCTGCATTGTTAGGCTGCACGAAGGGCCGGACGAGAGCCGGCCGCACTGGAGCACATGGCCGGAGCCCTCGTCCGGCGCGAGGAGTCAACATGAAAATGAGTGTCGCCGGCGTCGAGCTTCCCGACAGCGCGCTGGCTCAGGCCGCCTTCCACTATGTGCGAGGCGTCGAATCCGCCATGCTGCTGCATCACGCGCAGCGCGCGTTCTTTTTCGGCGCGCTGACGGGCTACAGGGAGTCGCGCACGTTCGACGCGGAGCTGCTGTATGTCGGCGCGCTCTTTCACAACGTCGGTTTGCACGCGCGATTCGACCGTTCGCCGAATCGCTTCGAGGTGGACAGCGCAAACGAGGCGCGTAATTTTCTGCGCGCGCATTGCGTCGACGAATCCGCCGCGGCAGACGTGTGGAACGCCATTGCGCTGCATACGACGCCGGGCATTCCCGAGCACATGTCGGCGCTGGTCGCGCTGGTCGGCGCCGGCGTGCAGATGGACGTGCGCGGCGCGCGCTATCACGAGTTCACGATGCAGCAGCGCGACGCCATCGTGCAGGCGTTTCCGAGAGAACGCGGCTTCAAGACGAAGCTGATCGACGTCTACGCGCGCGGCATGGAGCATCGGCCCGTGACGACTTTCGGCACGGTCAACGCGGACGTGCTCGACAGATGGGACCCAGACTACCGGCGCCTGAATTTCTGCGGCCTGGTGTTGGGCTCGGAGTGGCCCAATTAGCCGCGCACCACGCAACATGCCTTCGCGGCAACCTCAAAAATATTGAACAGATCGTTCGGATTTTTCCACCCATGCACGAGCTGTGCCGTTCTAGACTGCCAAGCACATCAATTGATATGCAGCATGCTCAGTAACGCGCGTTGTGCAGGCCGGGACTCATCGCGATTCCAGATGGGCGGCACGTGCCGCGAAGCGTTGCGTGTGCCGCCGCTGCTTTGCGTTATCCGCTCATGATCTGCATTGGACCACTCGACATTGATCTCGCGCGCCGCGAAGCTCGCGTCGACGGTAAGCCAGTGCGCATCGGAAATCGTGCATTCGACATACTCGAATTGCTGATCGAGGCGCAAGGCGGACTCGTATCGAAGGAAGCCATCCTCGAGCGCGTGTGGCCCGAAACCGTGGTCGGCGACAACAATCTTCAGGTCCACATGTCGGCGTTGCGTAAGCTGCTCGGCGAGCGCCGCGACCTGATCAAGACGATTGCGGGACGCGGCTATCGGCTGCTGCATGCGGCTTCGCGGGGGCCGTACGACGACGAAGTGACGCGACAGGCTGCGCGTCATGCCGACGACAGCGCGCTCGCGCCAAACAACCTGCCCGCCGATGCATCGGTGCTGGTGGGCCGCGACGAAGCGATTGTGCAAGTGTGCACCGCGCTGGGCGGCGCGCGTCACGTGACGCTGGTGGGCTCGGGCGGCATCGGCAAGACGCGGATCGCGATCGAAGTCGCGCGACGCATGTTGCCGCACGCGCCGGGCGGCGTCTTTTTCGTGTCGCTGCACTCCGCGTTGAACATGTGCGGCGTGCTCACGATGGTTGCTGCCGCAATCGGCGCGCATCGCGAGGGCGCGCACGCGACCTGCGAGCGGATCGTCAGGACGATTGGCGGGCAGCGTATGCTGATCGTGTTCGATAGCTGCGAGCATGTCGTCGACGCGGCCGCGCAACTGGCCAACACCCTGCTGAGCGCGTGCCCGCGTTTGCGCGTGCTGTCGACGAGCCGCGAGCCGTTGCGCATTCCGTCGGAAACGCTGCACCGCGTGGCGCCGCTCGACGTACCCGATCCCGGCGACGACGCGCAGCGCGTGCTCGGTTGCAGCGCGGTGAGCCTGTTCCTGCTGCGCGCTCGCGCGATCGACGCGCGTTTCGCTTCCGACGCGCACAGCATTCAGGTGACGGGCATGGTGTGCCGGCGGCTCGACGGCATTCCGCTTGCAATCGAGCTTGCCGCTGCGCGTGCGGCGCTGCTCGGCATCGACACGCTGGCCGCGCATCTCGACGACCGCTTCGGCATGCTGACGGGCGGCACGCGCACTGCATTGCCGCGTCATCAGACCTTGAAGGCGACGCTGGACTGGAGCCACGCGTTGCTCGACGATGCGCAGCGCAAGACATTGCGCCGTATCGGCGTGTTCGCCGGGCGCTTTCCACTCGAAGCCGCCATCGCCGTGACGGCGGACAGCACGATGGGCGAACTCGACGTGGTCGTGTCGATGGCGGCGCTCGTCGAGAAGTCGCTGGTGGTCGCGAGTACTGAGCCGAGCCACGCGTCGTTCCGTCTGCTCGAAACCACGCGCATGTACGCGCGGCAAAAGCTCGACGACAACGGCGAGCGCCGCGACGTTGCGCGCAGACATGCGCACTATCTGTCCGCGCTGCTCGAAGGCCGGGCGTGCGCCGACAGCTGGCACGCGCGCATGCCTGAGCTGCTCGACGAGCTTCGCGCGGCGCTCGACTGGGTGCTGTCCGAAGACCGCGGCGAGGCGCTGCGCGAGACGTTATCGGTCAATACTGTCCTGCTGTTCTATGAGCTGTCGATGCTCGAGGAGTGTTGCATATGGGCGCGGCGCGCGCTCGCGGTACTTGCGCCAGCGCACGAAGATCTCGGCGCGTCGCCGTTCATGCGGCTGCTTGCGGTGTTCGCGTGCGTGCCCGTTTCGAAAGCAGATTTGCGCGAGTGCCTGACGGAAGTGCGCGAGCGAGAAGGTCACGGGCGTGAAGAGCGCGCGTCGATGGACGTTGGGCAGGCGTTGGACGCCGTGCACGATGTATCCGGGCGCGCGCCGCCGCTGCCGGCGTTCATCGCGGATCTGCTCGACATGGCGGAAGCATGCGACGAGCGCGAGCGCGAGGTCAGCGCGGCGTCGCGGCTACGGCAGCCGATGAGCTTACTCGTACAGCAGCACATGGCAATTTCGGGCGAGTGCTCGCATGCCGACATGACGATGCGCATGACCAACACGAGAACGCTTCGGAAGCACGCGTAGCATCGGCTGTCGCGACGCGTCGTCAGCCTGCCGCCGTACGGCGTTGTGCCACTTCGTCGATGAGGTCCGGACGGTCGAGCTGATCGACCCACCAGTGAAGCGCCTTGCCCGCTTCGTCTTCGCGCCATGCCAGATAGAAATGCGTGACGTTGCGCATGCCCAGCACGTCTTTGCGCACGAGATGCCCGCGGTTTAGCGGGCCAGCGGCGATACATTCCGGCAACGTGCCGATGCCGAGCCCTTTGATCTGCGCGGCGAGCTTGGCTTCGAGGGTAGGCACGGTGAGCACTTCCTGATTCGCGGCGAGCGCGATGGTGCGTGGCGTGAGCTTGCGCGACGTGTCGCCGATGGCAACGGCACGATGACGCGCGACGGCGTCCATCGTCAGTGGCTCGGCGGCTGTCGCGAGAGGATGACTGCGCGCCACCACGAACGCGTGCTTGAGCGAGCCGATCGGCTTCGCAACCAGGTTTGCAATGGGCGGCGGATCACCCGCCGCGCCGACGATCAGATCCGCGCGCCGCGTAATGAGCGCGTCCCATGAGCCGCCTAGCACTTCTTTGGACAGCAGCAGGCGCGTACCGAGATTGAGCTTGTAGAACTCGGCCACGTGCGGCCAGATGAGTTCGAACGGGATGATTTCGTCGATGGCGACGCGCAATTCCGATTCCCAGCCGTGCTCGATCCTCTTTGCTTTCTGTTCCAGTTCGCGTGCAGCTTCGAGCAGACGCCGGCCTTCCTCGACGATCACGCGTCCCGCGTGCGTGAGCTTTGCGCGCCGGCCGCTGCGTTCGAACAGCCTGACGCCGAGATCCATTTCGAGTTTTTGCACCAGATACGTCAATGACGACGGCACTTTGTGCAGTTCTTCCGCCGCAGCGGCAAACGTGCCCGCGCGGTCGATGGCGTCGAGGGCTTGCAGGACTTCGAAGGATAGATTCATGAATGGTGGAGGTTTTTTGAATCGGAGCGGTGTTGACAGGATAGCGGGTTCGTGGCGCGGGCGCCTTCGCAGCGCGGGCGTTGCTGGTGTGTTGCCCTTTGCGTGGGCATCCGCGTTGCGCCTTCGCGGCGCGGGCGTTGCCGGTGTGTGTTGCCCTTTGCGTGGGCATCCGCGTTGCGCCTTCGCGGCGCGGGCGTTGCCCCTGTGCGGGGCGGCACCTACTTTTCTTTGCAGCGGCAAAGAAAAGTAGGCGAAAGAAAGCCGCTCACGCCGCCAATCCTTGACGCTTATCCACGGGCTCTCAACGTCCCCCCACTTCGTGCCCCAGGGAACTAGTGCAGGTGCGTTGCCCACGTGCTCTCTTACGCCTCACCCGCTTCGCCCATCCGTGCGATGGCTCGCCCCATCGCTGTTTCAATCTCCATGTGCGGCAAACTCTGTGTAGCTTGTCTCGCCGTAAAGGACGGCCCCGAATCGGAAAATCCATCCGCCGCAATGTGTCCTGTGCGGCGCGAAGGTCTACACAGAGTTTGCCGCACGGGAGCGTGGGGACTTTGGTGGGGTATGCGTTGACGCGTGCGCGTGACGCGGGTGAGGCGTGTGCCGATGCGATGGCAACATGCGCATACTAGTACACTGCGATATGGAGTGTGGGGACGTCGAGAGCCCGTGGGTGAGTGCCAAGGATTGGCGGTGTGAGCCCGCTTTCTTTGCTTACTTTCTTTGCGGCGGCAAAGAAGGTAAGTGCCGCCCCGCACAGGGGTAACGCCTGCGCCGCGAGGCGCTATCGCGGATGCCCGCGCAAAGGGCAAACACACAACGGCAACGCCCGCGCCGCAAGGCGCTATCGCGGATGCCCGCGCCGCAAAGGCGCTGAAAAACCCACCGCGTTGCAGACAAAAAAGGCCAGAAATGCTTCCCCCGTCATTAGAATGCCGCGCGCTAAGCAAAACCTACGACACCAAACGCATCGTCCTAGACCAACTCGACTTCGCGCTCGGCAAGGGCGAATTCATCGCGATCATGGGTGACTCGGGCGTGGGCAAGTCGACGTTGCTGAACCTGATCGCAGGCCTCGATCGCGCCGACAGCGGCGACGTGCTGATCGACGGCATGCCCATCTCCTCCCTCGATGACGACGCGGCCACGCGCCTGCGCCGCCAGAAGCTCGGCTTCGTCTTTCAGGCGTTTCATGTGCTGCCCCATCTGACGCTCGCACAAAACGTCGCGCTGCCGCTGCTCCTGAACGGCCGCGCAACGCAGCGGGCGAGCGAAATGCTCGCGGCCGTCGGTCTAGAAGGACGCGACGACGATCTGCCGCGTCAGTTGTCGGGCGGCGAACTGCAACGCGTCGCGATTGCGCGCGCGCTCGTGCATCGCCCGGCCCTCATCCTCGCCGACGAACCGACGGGCAATCTCGATCCCGATACCGCGCACGAAGTACTCGCGCTGCTGCGCGAAGAAACAAAAGCGAACGGGGCAGCCACGATGATGGTCACACACTCGGAAGCGGCCGCCGCCGTCGCCGATCGCGTGCTCGTGCTGAGCGAAGGCAAGCTGCACGCGTCCGACTCCCGCTCGCGCAACGCGCTGCCCACCTCGCACCCATGACGATATCGATGCAGGCATGAACGACAGCCTCAAGGAAAGCACGCGCGACGGTATCCGTGAAGCGGCGCCAGGCGCCGACGCACGCAGCGCCCCGCGCCACGGTCTGCGCACGCTCACGCGCTGGCTGCTCTCGGCCGAATGGCGCAGCCACAAAGGCCGTGCGCTGATCGCGATTGCAACCATCGCACTCGGCGTCGCGCTCGGCTATGCCGTGCAGCTCATCAACAGCGCGGCCTTCAACGAGTTCTCGGCGGCGGCGCGCAGCCTGTCGGGCCAGGCGGATTTACAGGTGCGCGGCGCGCAGCCAACCTTCGACGAACGCCTCTATCCGCAACTCGCCACGCAGCCGGGCGTCGCGGTCGCGAGCCCCGTGCTCGAACTCGACGTCACCGTGCCGGGCCGAACCGCGCCGCTCAAAGTGCTCGGCATCGATGTGTTTCGCGCGAGCCGTATCGCGCCCGATCTGACCGGCGCGACGGCCAGCGACACGCCGCTCGACGCGCTCGCCGGCGACGCGATCTTTCTCTCGACGGCCGCCCAACAGTGGCTCGGCGTTCGCGTCGGCGATACGGCGACGCTGCGCAGCGGCACGTCCGACGTGCATCTGCGCGTCGCGGGCGGCATCGTCAGCGCGCGGCCCGGACAGCGGATCGCCGTGATGGATATCGCTGCCGCGCAATGGCGCTTCGGGCGCGTGGGCAGGCTGTCGCGCGTCGATCTGCAGCTCGCGCGCGGCGTCGACCGCGAACGTTTCCGGCGCGAGTTGCAAGACCGGCTCGGCGGCCGCTTTGCTGTGTCGGAGACGCGCGATGTCGAAAGCCGCACGGACCGGCTGTCGCGCGCGTACCGGATCAACATGAATGTGCTCGCGCTCGTTGCGCTGTTCACGGGCGCGTTTCTCGTGTTCTCGACGCAGGCGCTCGGCGTCGTGCGCCGCCGCGCGCAATTCGCGATGCTGCGCGTGCTCGGCCTCACGCGCGCGCAACTGCTGCGGCAGATTCTGCTCGAAGGCGCGCTGCTCGGCACGCTCGGCTCGGTCGCGGGCATCGCGCTTGGGTTCGCGCTCGCATCGTTGGTGCTGCGCTTTTTCGGCAGCGATCTCGGCGGCGGCTATTTCCCCGGCGTGCCATGCACCATCTCTCGCTCATACAAACTCAGCGAGTCGCAATGAAATGTAACGAGCTCGTCCAGTGTGTTTGAAAGTCTCTTATAGAAGTAAGGATCTT
>NZ_JACFYJ010000050.1:0-59642 GCF_037126505.1 Paraburkholderia bengalensis | reverse complement strand
TCAAAGAGACCGACGACCTGGTCGATGTGATCCGGATTCTTCATCAGCGGATGGATCCCTCTCATCACCTGAGCGAGCAATAGCTTCTTCTTTCCACTCGGCGTTGACGCGTGACCGCCGTGGCATTATCCGGCGATTGCCGATGCGATCTACGAGGGCAGCCGGCCGCGTACTGTCCGTACATGTTCGTCGTCAATGACCCGGAGGTGAGGCGCAGCACATTGAGGTTTTTCCGAAGCGTCCCGACGCCGTCCATCCGACGCGCACCTTTGCTGCGCCGCGCCCTCGCTGCCGCGCAGGTAGCACCTGGCATGGTGCGACGACGTCCACAGGCGACAGCGCATTGCGCGCGCAGAGGTGACGCTCACGGCCAGGGTGGACGATCCGTCGAAACTGAGCCTTGCGGGTCGTCCGATCGCGAATCTGCGCCACTTTCCGCGGCTTGCTGTCGGCTGCATGGCGACCCCAACGTGCACGAAACTCGCGATGTCGATCGTGACGAGCCCCAAAATGGCGGGCGCATGGGCAGATGAAGGGCAACTCGTGCGGCCCGTCGCTGAGGGCGAAGAGATTTCGGATCTCGTGCCGGTTCATGTAGGGCAGGTTATCGGTGACGGATTTGAAGACGCTTAATGACATAACGCCGTCTGCGTAAGGCGGCACGGCATAGGCCATATGGCCCAATCGACGCGCGGTATTGCCACGAGGTGCGTTCATCGGATCCCTGTGGCCTTCACAAATGTAAATTTTCTGGCAGTTGCCGCGATATTTTCCGGGCATTGTGTGGTTAAGGCGCCGAGCGCCGGTTAGGCGAGAAGGAAAAATCAATCTCCGCCGGATTCGTTCCGATGTTTCGGTGTACGACATAATCACAAAATGGTTGCAGACGATAGATGACGAAGGCGAGGAGAGTGCTGTGTAAAGCGGCCCGCAGAGGCGGCAATCTGGCGGGCTTGATATCGACAGCGACGCTGCACGCCGTCCCGGCGAGCGCGCAATCGTCGATGACGTTCTATGGCGTCGTCGATACGGGTATCCGCTACACGACGCACGCGGACCCGCAGGGAAATTCGGCTGTCCGGCTCGCTAACAGTGGCGCGACGGAGAGCCTTTTCGGATTCAAGGGAACGGAAGATCTTGGTGCCGGCAACAAGGCCGTGTTCCACTTCGAAGACCGCTTTTCCCCCAACACGGGCGCAACTGATCCCGCCTATCCGTTCTTCAATACGGCGTCCGTCGGCCTGCAATCGAGCACCTGTCGCAAGCTGACGATGGGCCGTCAGATCAATCCGCTTTCCGACGCCGTGCTGAGCGCCTTCGTGTCGATCGTGCGGGTGTTGACGATGAACGGCGTCTTGCCTCCGCAATCGCGGCGGAGCGTTTCGAGAGCTAGTAGAGCACACTGTGGTTAGCCGTGCGCTACGCACCGCCGACAGAAGCGGAATGCTGGACGATAGTGATCGGAAGCAGACGCGTCGAGCAGCGACATATCCAGGGCACTGTCTGGCAGGCGCAGCAGCTGACGCAAATGCCTAGGTTCGAAAAGCTTGCGCACGGGCGCAGCTCACACGGACGGATTGATATCCGGCAGTATCTTCTGGACGAGAAAATCGGCTCGAACCGCATTGGCGCGGCGGAACTTCCAAAGTATCGACAGGAATGACTCTCCCGGTATCAGCCAGTCGAGGTTGAAGACGCTCCCGAGCGAAAGATCGCGCCCGCCAAATGCAAGTATTGGGAAACGTGGCGCCCTGAGCGCGGTCGTCTCACGCTGTCGCAAGGACACGACCGGTCGCATGTCGTGATTGAACGCAGCCGCAATGACAAACAGCGTGAGTCCACAAGGCTGAGTCAGGGCAGTAACCCGGAGCGCCCCTGAGTTCGCTGTCCTTGAGCACGATCTCGACAGCGCGCGCGAAAGAATCTAACGGTCCCGATAGCCCACGTCGAAGGCATGAGGTAGATAGAAGCGGGTGAAGCTCCAGGGGCTGCATTCAGGATAGGCGGTCTGATCATATCCATTGAGGCATGTTGCGATATTCTCGGCGTCGCGGATGCCGGCGAACGCCAGTTCTTCGACCATGAGACGTGCGACGATCTGCGTTTTCTGCGCAACCTGAAGGGCTGTTTCCTGTGCGAGCAGTTCTTCCTGCCCGACGAGAAACGTGAAAAGCTTGATCTGCTGGCGATCGAGCGCGTCGTGTACATCGCTTAGCCATTCATACTCTTGATCGTTGAGTCGTTGGGCTTCGTCGCAGACAGGATGACGGTGCCGCGTCCGGCCCGGGCGGGGGCTTCACGGATGCGTAAAGAGAGTCGTGTCCGTTTGCTCGATGTTGCCGGCGTTCCGCGCCGTATCGCCAACGGCCTCCAGCAGGGTCGCAAAAAACGGGCCCTCGGCATGGCGCGGCTTGTGCTCGCACTAGGCATGTCTTGGGATGCTCCCTTGCCAGCAGAAGGCGGACGTACTCTATGGCACGAGTCTCTTTCCGACTCGCGACGGGCCATAGATAAGAGCGCCCATGATTCGGTAACGAAGACACCTGCGCCAGATTTGCTTTCGCGTTGTCGAGCTTGATCCATTCCCAGGTTGCATAGGCCAATTCCGGCAGTCGTTCCGACGGAACGCCATCGTGCGTTCCGCGGGACAGGCCCGCTATCGTGAATGTCCGCGCATAGTGAGGCTGCGCGCGTATACACGTCTACGATGGCAAGAAGCCAAACCATTTCCATCTCGAATTCATGCGCAAAGCCGAGCGGATTCCGCACGACGACCTTGAGCCGGATGTCGAGCCTGTGGCCATCGAATTCGACGACCTGATATGGACGCGTCGCTACTGGAGCGCCTGCAGCTTCCCGGCGCGGTAGGCCCTTAGATGCGATGCGCCCGCTGAACGGGCGGCGGTGCCGAACGTACGCAACATCTGCTTTTGTGACTCGGGAAAGCGATCGGAGCGCGCGATCGGCCGTGTTGAGCGGATAGTCGGCGGCCGTCACGGTCTACGTCCGTGTGCGGGAAAACTCACATAGCTGAACACCATTCGCCTTGTGAATGTTCGCCTAAGCAGAGAAGCAGAGTCACACGCGAATCCCTCGCTTTCCTTGCAGGAAGTTAAGAACGTTTCGCAAGCCCTAGATCGATGCGCGGATTCGGCGGCCCGGCCTGGCCGATGTTCACTCCCGCCGTTCATGCCGAACGATTGATCTCGCTGAACAACCTTTTACGCCAGGATTCATTGAAAAATTTTTCGTGCGCTGTAACCGGCTAGCTGCTTCGGGCGAATTAAGCAGAGCGGTGACACAGTTAGCGAACACCGCCTCGCTAGAAGGCCGGTAGGCGGCGTCGCCGAGCGGGAGCGACATGGTAAAGGCTAACGAAAGGCGCTGTAAGGATTGTGCCGAAAAGATTCGCAAACGGGGGCGAACATGAAATTCCCAACTCAGAACGTGCGCGCTACGATCACCACGGGATTTGGTGTTGTGATGGTTGCGCTAGTGACTCTCGCCGGATTTTCCATCATACAGGTGCAAAGCATCCGCGAGAGACTCGACGATATCATCGATCTCAACGGTGTCAAGGAGCGCTATGCCATCAATTTTCGGGGTAGTGTCCACGACCGTTCGATCGCCTTGCGGGACGTCACACTCGTTGGTAAAGAGGAACTCCCTGCTGTGATACAGAACATCAGGAAGCTCCAGCGCTACTATGAACAGTCCTCTGAGCCGATCGAAAGAATCTTCCTGGAAGGTTCGAACGTCGACGACGACGAAAAGGGGATCTACGCTGGAATCAAGTCTGCGCAGGCGCGTGCCTTGCCATTAATCGAGCAGGTAATCAACCTTCAATCAGACGGCAGACAGGATGAGGCTCGCAGGGTCTTGCTGGACAGCGCGCGGCCGGCCCTTGTCGCATGGCTCGCGGCCGTGAACACAATGATCGATTACGAAGAGTCTCTGAGCGAAACGGAAGGTGTGGAGGCGCGACAAATCAGCGTGAAGTTCAGGATCTTGATGGCAAGTCTCGCGGCAACTGCGAGCGTCCTGAGTCTTGGTGTCGCGTGGTACGTCGCGCGCAAAATATCGCGAACCCTCGGCGCCGATCCACGTGCAATGATCGCTTTTGCAGGAGCAATTCGCGATGGAGACCTCTCGAGACCTTCGCCAGCACGCTCCGACGATTCGACAAGCGTTATGGCTACTGTCGCGACAATGCGCGACAGTCTCACAAGCATCGTTGACCAGGTGCGAAAGGCTGCTGATGGAGTTGTAAGGGCGAGTCGCGAGATTGCCGATGGCACGAACGATCTTGGGGCGCGTACTAGCCGGCAAGCTGCAGCGCTTGAGCAGGCGACCAACGCGCTGAGCGAATTCGACTCAAGCGTCTCGGCGAACGCAGCGAATTCGGGACAGGCGGACGAGCTGGCGAATAAGGCTTCTCTGACTGCAGGTAATGGCGGAGACGCAGTAGGGCGTGTAGTCGAAACCATGCGTGGAATCGACGCATCATCGCAGCGGATCGGTGAGATCGTTTCGGCAATCGATTCCATCGCGTTCCAGACAAACATTCTCGCTTTGAACGCTGCGGTCGAGGCCGCCAAAGCTGGCGGTCACGGGAAAGGCTTTGCTGTCGTAGCTGGCGAAGTTCGAATACTCGCACAAAAGAGTGCGCAAGCGGCCAAGGAAATCAAATTGCTGGTAAAGGAAAGCAACTCACGTGTAAGCGATGGCGGGCGCATGGTGCAGATAGCCGGGGAAACTATCGAAGAGGTGATTGTGGCCTCGCGGAATGTGACGTCTATCATGAGTGAAATCAACGATGCTTGCCGCTTGCAAACGCAACAGATCGGCGAAGTGCGCAGCATGATTGAGCATCTTGAAGGGACAACGCAGCAGAATGTAGCGTTGGTCGAACAATCCGGAACCGCTACAGAAATGCTTATTGCGCAGGCAGAAAATCTGCTCGAAACGGTCAGCATCTTCAAAACTTCTGCCGGCACGGCGACATAACGCTCTTATCTCTCGGGCGTCCGGCGTTTTACCGTCGGTATCGCTGGTCCGCTTCTACTCTTAGGTCTCACCGTGAAAGACCAAATTCAGCTGGCTTTCGCGCTTGATTTACGACGCAGTGATGCAGAACCGGCGCCACCTGCATTTCGAAATGTGCCCGCGATGCTCGGTTGATATTTCCGTATTCGAGTTCAGCGCCAGCCGGCCTGGTGCCTTTCAGTTCGTTCGCTTTCCTACGAGCGACGCACCTATCGACTCCGAATACTTCGGCCACGGATGTGTTCACCAGTTGATGAACGTTCTCGGAAGGTTTTCGCGGTGCGCGAGCCATCATCTCGCGAGGCAACCGACTAAGGAAGCCGAAAGTGCGCTGAGGTTACGGCCTCGCCGGTAGCCGAATCCAAGCTGCTGTATCGCTGAAGCAAATCATCACAAAATGTTTAGAAGAAGTATTGCTCGCTCCTTGTAACCAGCGACGCGCTCGGTGCGAATTAGTCGTTGTACTCAGTCGAGTACCACTAATCAATCATTTGGAGAGAATCCATGTCCGCAAAGACCGTCGTGAATGCAGCCCTGCTCGCAGGTGCCGTGGCTAGCCTGCTGTCGTCAGTCGCAAACGCTGCACCTTTGACGAAAGCTGAGGAGTCGGCAGCCGTGGCAGCTCATAAAGAGAAGTGCTACGGCGTTGCACTGAAAGGCCAAAACGACTGTGCCGCAGGTCCGGGAACCACGTGCCAAGGCACGTCGTCGGTCGATTTCCAGGGCAACTCGTGGAAGTTTGTCCAGGGCGGTACGTGCACGAGCATCACTGTACCGGGTGGCGCCCATGGTTCGCTGACGCCGGTGAAGTCGTAAGCTGCTGGCCAAGGGAGCGGAGACTGTCATGAGGAATCTGACTGACGCAGACGTTGTTGCAGCTCATCGGCATCTTCAGCTCCCTGCGGCATGCGTGCAAGGGCTGGTAGGGGTCAGCTTCAAGCATGAACATTTCGCGCCGATCCTCGAGAACCGGCCTAAACGCACCTTCTTTGAGGTGCACGCGGAAAATTACATGGGTGCGGGTGGACCGCCGCATCGCGCGCTGGAGGCTATCCGTCGAGACTATCCGCTATCGGTTCACGGCGTGTGCATGTCGATCGGAGGAGAGCAGCCGCTTGATGTCGGTCATCTGAAGCGATTTCGTGACGTGTGCCTGCGATACGAACCTGAGCTGGTTTCCGAACATCTGGCATGGTCGAGCCATAGCGGTCGATTCTTCAATGACCTTTTGCCGGTGCCCTATACGCAGAAGACCCTCGCGCAAGTCTGTGCGCATATTGAGCAGGTTCAGGATGCAATCCAGCGACCGCTACTTATCGAGAATCCGTCGACATACATAGTATTTGCCTCGTCTTCAATGACCGAGCCGGAATTCCTGAAGGCTGTCACGCAACGAACAGGTTGTGGCTTGCTGCTTGACGTGAACAACGTGTTTGTGTCGGCGACCAATCATGAATATGACGCTTTTGCCTATCTGGACAGTCTTCCGTTGCATGCTGTGGGTGAGATTCACCTGGCCGGTCACACGCAACAGCACGATGACGAGGGTGCTCTGTTGCTGATTGACAGTCACGATGGTCCGGTTGCCGACTCCGTCTGGGCACTGTACGAGCACGCTATCGGGGGTCTGGGGCCTGTGCCGACATTGATCGAATGGGATAGCGCTCTACCCTCATGGGAAGTGCTTTGGGAGCAAGTTGGCAAAGCGAACGCACGGATGGCCGGTGTGCGTTCGGCCAAGGAGTTAGGGAATGGCAACTGACATGCCGATTGAAGCGTCGGCAACAGGCTTCCAGTCTGCTTTCGTCGCAGGACTCCTTGATCCGCTCGTGAGTGCGCCCGATGACGTTGTGGCACGTGACGGGAAGTCTGTGGTCGCCCGGTACAACGTGTATCGCAACAACGTGACAGTCAGCCTGATAGATGCGCTTGCAGCGATTTATCCTGCGGTTCAGCGCATTACGGGAGTGGACTTCTTCAGAGCAATGGCACGTTTCCACATTCGTGCCATGCCGCCCGTATCGCCCCTGCTGTCTGAATATGGAAGGAGTTTTCCTTCTTTCATCGAAGACTACAAGTACGCGCAACAAATGCCGTGGCTTGGCGATGTTGCTCGCATCGAGCGTGCGTGGCTGGATGCCTATCATGCTGCCGATTTTCCCGTCATTACCCATGACATCTTCGCTGCGATCGAGCCTGATCTGCTCGCGTCACTGCGTTTCACGGTGCATCCAGCTACGAGAATCGTACGTTCAGCGTACCCCGCGCTTTCAATTTTCGCCATGAATCGTCGCGAGGGTCCTGTCAGTCCGATTTGTTCGGCCGAGAGCGAAGATGCACTTGTGACCCGACCAGAGCAGGATGTGCTGGTGTCTGTACTCCCACCGGGTGGGGCGGCATTTCTGACAGAGCTAAGCGACGGTGTACCGCTCGGCGCCGCAGTTTCGGCGGCCTTTGATGATTCGCCCTGTTTTGATCTCCAGGCCAATCTCGCCGGGATGATCTCGGCTGGCGTGTTCGCCGGCGTCACTTATGGAGATTCCTGATGGTTTCGCATCGACAATCAACTGAACCTTCCAATGAGGCGGCCATGATCAAACTGATTGATAAGGCCAGTCGGATGGTCCAGAAAGTTGCCCAGCCGTGGCTCACGCAACTTGTACTTCGAATCGCGCTGGCCGTGCCTTTCTGGAAATCAGGAATGCTCAAATGGCACGGCTTTCTGCAACTCAATGACACAGCGATCACCCTGTTCACTGACGAATTCCAGCTGCACCTGCCAGGTGGGCCGTATCACTACCCTATGCCCGCATTGGTTGCATTTCTTTCGGGTTGTGGCGAAGTGACGTTTCCTGTCTTGCTTATACTCGGTTTGGGTACACGTTTCGCCGCAGTTGGTTTGCTGCTGATGACGTGCATTATCGAACTCACAGTGCCCGATGGATGGCCGATACATATTACCTGGGCTGCAATGGCGTTGGGCATTGCGGCTTGGGGACCAGGCAGGATATCGATTGATCATCTCTTCGCCAGCCGCGTGCGTGGTTCGTGAACCATTCGCCGTGACGGAGCCGACACTCATGGATGCAACAATTCGCTTTTCCTGCACGCAGTGCGGTAAGTGCTGCCACAATCTGCGGCTTCCCTTGAGTTTGAGTGAAACCGCAGGGTGGCTGAACAGGGGCGGTAATGTACAGATCTTTTGTGAAGCGATCCCGTGGCCACAGGAACCCGCTGCCGGGAACTTGCAGGCCCGTCACAAACGGGATCGCTCATTTGCGGCCGTCAGTGGCGATCTGCCGATCAGGGTCGTAGTCAGCGTTGTCGCATCGTTCGACGGTCCGTGTCCCCATCTGTTGCCCAATATGCGATGTGGAGCCTATGACGTCCGGCCGCTCGTGTGTCGCATTTATCCAGCCGAAGTGAATCCCTTCATTGAGCTCGCGCCCACGTCGAAAGCCTGTCCACCGGAGGCTTGGGCGGTCGACCAGCCGGTGTTCTGGGCCGCCGGGAAGGCGGTGGATCTCGTAACGGTGCGTGCGTCCGAACAGTTGCGGACCATCGACTTTCACGAAGCCCCGATAAGGGCGCGGTTGTGCAGTTTGCTCGGTATCGCCAATGCGGCGCTTGCGAATGAAGGGTTTGTTATTCATTCGGTCAAACGCGAAGCGTTACTGGCGGCGTTGTCGCGCATCAATATGGACGCCGTTTCGGATCTAGACCGATCAGATTGGGAATTTGTCACGAGCAAAGCCAGCACGCGCGAGACGCTTCTTGAAATTGGCGCACGGGTTGTCGATCGTGACGCCGTATCGCCCACTGGTTCAATGGAGTACCTGGCCTTCTAATCAAAGTTGCCTTCTGTTGGGCGGCTACCATCGCAGCAATCTTGGGCCAACTACTGCACCGATTGCAGCCACAAGAGTCATTCCCAATACATACCAGATACCCCAGAACGCTGGGCTCATCTCTGGACAATGAAGGCAGTAAGCGATGGTGGCGATGGAGCTGGATAGCAACCCTGCCGACGCGCCAGCCAGTCTTAGGTTCGTTGGTGCGAGGCTCCTCAACGCGACGAACACAGCAATAAAGCCCGGAATCGAGAGCATCAGAATGTTGAATGCGCAGGTTCGCCAGGACATCCCGAACAGAAGAAGAGGGCGGTCTTGCGGTTCTGCCATGCAGACAAATGTCGCGCCCGCTAACCAGACCAAAGCTATCGGCATACCCACCAGCAACTGCGCTCTGCCGATTTTCGCTCCCGGTCGTGAAAGGCGAGTGGTGGCAATAAGGGCGCCAATCGCAATACACGTGGGAAGAGCAATCTTCGCGAGGAACAATCCAGTGTATGCGACGGATGCCAAATCCGGGCGCCGCCCGAATTTCCACTGCATTAGCAACAGTGCGCCAAGGGCGGCAACGAGCAACGCCAAAGTAAAGCGACGCGCTGCTGTATCGCGGCTCACAGGCTCTGCCCCGGTCGCGAGCAGGTCGACAAGTTCTTCTGTTTTCATGCTGTGCCTCTTACCAGGGCGGCAAGTGCTTTCAGTCCCCGGTGAACACTGACCTTGACGGAAGCTTCGGACAATCCGGTCAGATGCGCAGTCTCAGCAACGGATCGTCCTTCCAGCTTGACATGCAGGATCGACATTTTCTGCTTGGCCGGCAGACTCGCCAGCAACTTGCCGATATCCCGGCGCGCATCGGCGGGCTCATCGTCCGTCGATGCAAAAATATCGTCCTGGTCGTCGATAGAATCAGTCAAGGCGTCTTTGCGCGCTCGGGTCCGGAAATAGTCCGTGAGTTTATATCGGGCTATTGCATGTATCCAGGCCGTCAGCGGTTCGTCAGGTCGATAGGTGTGGCGAGCATTATGTACGGCCAGAAGGATTTCCTGTATCAGGTCTTCGACGTCATGCTGCATGTGGGGCAGACGCTTACGCAAATAGCCGCGAAGGTGGCCGGTCAGATCTGCGAGGAAGTTGCGATACGCACTGGCGTTTCCTTCAAGTCCCGAGCGGAAAGACGCTTTCAGACTGGTTTCGGCGTTGTACAAGAGCTTTCCCCAGCTTCACAGCGCCGAATGATCGCGAACCGCCTCCGCGAGTTGCGATTTGAGACCGGCGAACCGGCGGTCCAGGGCTGCTGGGTCTTCCCTGTTGCGGGCAATCATCTCTGCTCGTGCCTGGCCGCCCCGGATGACCTCGAAAGCGTTGGTAGGGATGCCATCCAGGATTGCCTCGGCCACCGCTGACGCTGGTTCGCGCACAAATCCCAGGTCTGGGCCAGCTTTCGACGTCTGCATCATCGGTGTATCGGTTGCCCCTGGATACACGGTCATGACATGTACACCTTCGTCCGCGAGTTCGCGGCGCAACGCCTCGCCAAACCGTGAGAGTCCAGCCTTTACTGCCGCATAGGTTGTGTAAAAGGGCATACCGATCAGCGCGATGCCGGATGCAACATTGATCACGAGCCCTTCACCGCTCTCGCGCAGCTTCGGCAAGGCAGCCTGGGTCAACAGAATCGGAGCCAGCAGGTCGACGTCTATCATCGCGCGGATTTCCGCTTCCGTCGTGTCCTCCAGCCGTCCTGCCCGTACGCCGCCGGCGTTATTGACCAAAACGTCCAGGCCCCCGAGCGCGTCAAGAGCGCCATTCAACGTTGCCGCACGGCCGGAATCTGTTGATGCATCCGCGACGACTGCGCTTGCCGCGATGCCAGTTGCAGCCAGCTGTTTCACCGCGTCATCGAGAACGGCGGCCCGTCTGCCGGTGATTACGATGCGGGCTCCAGCCGAGCCGAGCGAGTGCGCCAGTGCAAGTCCGATTCCACTCGAACCTCCAGTAATCAAGACGCGTTTTTGCTGTATTTCCATAGCTCTGATGTTCTATGTGAGACGGGTCGTTGGATGAACGTGAGTGCGATTACACGCCCAGTCGAAAGCAGATTCGCTGGCACCGAGAAAGCGAGGGATGAGCATGAAAACAGGCTGTGGCATTCCCCGCTGCGATGCGTTGATCGACCCGGGATACGGGCGCAGCGCACGACAGCGCAGAAAATCGATTCACATTGGGTAGTTTTAGAACGATTGCTTTAGAATAGCCGAACGGAAAATTGCATGCAACATCACGCCCCGGTAGCATCGGTTAATGTAAAGAGGAATCTATGGCTCGACCGAGGGAGTTTGACGAAACAGCGGTGCTAGACGCGGCCGTCCACCAGTTCTGGCTTTACGGTTACGAAGCGACGTCGGTGCGAGACCTTGCGCAGAGCATGGGAATGACGGGCGCCAGCCTATACAACGCATTCGGAGACAAGCGCTCCCTGTTCCGAAAGGCACTGGCACATTACGTCGCAAAGAGCTTCGGCGACCGGGTATCGCGCTTTGAGCAACTGCCGCCGCGAGATGCAATCGTCGCGTTTTTTGACGAAATCGTCGATCGCTCGATTTCTGACGAAGACCGAAAAGGGTGCCTCCTGATTAACTCAGCGCTTGAGGTCGCGCCTCACGATCCCGAGTTCCAGGAAACGATCGCTGGTGTCCTCGTAGAGGTTGAAGATTTTTTTCGGCGTTGCGTATCCGCCGGTCAGCGCAGCGGTCATATCTCCGACGACCAGTCCGCTGATGACCTTGCGCGCATTCTTTTGAGTACGTTGCTCGGAATACGGGTGCTTGCACGCGCCCGGCCCGAGCGTGCGCTTCTCACAGGATTACTGCGCCCCGTGCACGCATTGCTGGGCTTACAGGTCTGAAGCCCCGGCTTTGCTATCGCGCCAGGGGCGCGAGGTACGTATCCCACGCCTTGCCGACGATTCGTGCGATCAGCTCTTCGTCCGGATCTGCCTGGATATCCGCAGCGTCCGCCAGCTTGCCCGAGGGCTCGGGCACAGCCAGAAGTCCGGTGAAAGTGTAGCCACCGTGACAGACGGGGCAAAAAATGGATGCGCCGACAGTGGTTTCTCGTTTGACCACCATCGTCGGGCCACATCCAAAACAACGCTGAAGCGGAATGCCTTCGTCGCTATGTTCGACAATGTGGTAAAGATTTTCAGCTGTGCCCAGTTGCAGGAATGCTTCGCCAAATTCCCGGTCGAATTGCGTGCCAAGATTCTTGGCGATAATCGATAGCGCTTCCTCAACGGGCATCCCTTTGCGATACGGGCGATTGCTCGTCATCGCGTCGAACGCGTCGCAGATGCCGATGATTGCCGAAGCTCGGGGGATGGCGCGGCCGGAAAGGCCCTGAGGGTAGCCCTTGCCATCGGGACGCTCATGATGCGAATACACGGCGTCGAGAACAACCGCGCCCAGAGGGTGCTGCGCGAGCAGGGTCCGGCCGACGTCTGGATGTGTCTTGATTGCGGCGAACTCCTCATCCGTAAGCCTCTCGGCTTTCTTCAATACCGCATCGGGGACTGCAATTTTTCCCAGATCGTGAAGAAACCCGCCGATGGATACGACACACGCGTCCTTCTCGGAAAGTCCTGCCTTGCGCGCCAGCATATTCGCAAATCTTGAGACCCTCCATAGATGACCACCCGTGTAGGGGTCGCGCGCCTCTACGACCCACGCGAGCGATAACAGACTCGTCAGGAGACGGTAGTCAGAAGGCAGCGCCGCCTCATTTTTTCCGAGGAAGTAGTTGGCGAGTCGAGAGATCATCATTGAACGGTTGAAGTGTTGTCGAAATTGCCGAGTTACCATCGGAGCAAGCGAGGTCCGAGCAATGCGCCTGCTACTGCAGGAACGCACATGCCTGGCACGTACCAGGTCGCCCAGAAAACGGGACTCATCTCCGGGCAATGCGCGCAGTAGACCGTTGCGCCGAGCGCACCTGATAATAGCCCTGCCGCAGCGCCGGCAATTCTCAATCGTGTTGGCGCGAGGCTCCGCAGGGTTCGGGTGATTGCGATAAAGGCCGGGATGGAAAGGAGTGTTATGTTCAGTGAGCACGTGCGCCATGTGCGGCCGAGAATGAGCGATGCGCGCTCGCCGGTCGACGTGTTCACCAGCAGATAGGCTCCCCAGCAAGCGACGCACAGGATGGGGAGCATCCAGCAGACGGCAGGAACACCAATCGGGACGCCCGGGTAGGAGAGGCGCATCGTGACCATCGCCACGATGCCGGCGAGAGATACGGGAAGTGCTAACTTCGCCCAGAAGACGGGGGCACAGAGCATCTCTTCAAGCTCAGGATGAAGACCGTAGAGCAGCACCATCAAGATACAGGATGCGCCAACTGCATACGCTATCGACGGCCAGAAGCGGCTCCAGGGGACCACCTGGTCCACCGGGTCCAGATCTGATACCAGTAGTGAGATTAGCGTGTCTGTTTTCAATCTGGCCTCACGCGTCTCTGCGAGGCAGGAGACGAATCCTCAGGGATGCATGTACTTATAGTGCGATGCGCGCAGGTGGCAAGGCCGCTCCGCATCAGACAGGCGATGCGGAGGGGCTACCGGTTAATTCGCACCGGGAAGATAAAAGGTTACATACGGAGATCTCTTTGACGATTCTGGATCAACCTTCCGGAAGGTCACACGCCCGCCAGCCCCTGTAACGTCGCCTTCGATACGGTGTTTGCGGGCTGCTCATTAGTCTTGGTTAAAGAGCCATCGGATCCGATTGAATAGTCGACGACCTTGTCGTCGCCTGGGCAATCCTGATATAGAACCTTGCTGTCGGGACTGACCCAGGAATCCTCGCCGAAGCTCGAAACCGTGGCGGTGTTGCGGGGGCTCTTACAGTTGGCCGAGCCACCTGACGTGGGCCGCGATGGCACTCGGCATGGCTGCATGGGGGCCGGGACGTAGTTCCGTGGATGCCTCGCTAGCGAATATTTTCAGGAGATAAGGGCACGATCGGCAAACCGAGTCATTTGTCCGGTCGCGGTGTTGCCAGCATGAGCATCAAACCTGCAGTCTTTGTTTTCGTGTAACCAATCACCTTTGGCGAACGAAGTAGGTGTTTGTCGGTTGTCGAAAGACGGCGACTCCCCCCGGTGACGAACATCTAACTCACAGAAATAGGTGAAGAATGAAACTCAGGCTGGCAGCGGCGGCAACTATGTCTGTCTTCCTCGCGGCATGTGGCGGATCGGATAATGGCAAACCCACTACGACTGTTGCGCAACTCTTCGCACAGACAAATGATACAAACAACGCCGTGGTTCACTTCACCCGAAATCAGGACGGAACCCTGGTCGCAAAGGGTAGTGCGCTGACGGGCGGCAAGGGCACAAACGGCGTCAATTACTTCATGGGCAACATCACTGCTCCTGATGCATTGACCAGTAACAACAGCGTCATTGTGTCGCCCGACAAGTCGCGCTTATTTGTAGCGAATGCGGGCGACAATTCCGTCACCACGTTCGCGATCGGTGCGACCGGTGACCTCACGGTGCAGGCTGTATCGCCAACAGGTGGTGTACGCCCAACTTCACTGGCATTTTCAAATGACGTGCTCTATGTTACCCATCAGCAGGGCGCGCAGGAGCTAGGCGCATATCGCGTGGGACAAGACGGGAAGTTGACGCAGATTGCGCAGTATGTGGTCGCGAATCAGGATGCGCTTCCGACACAGGTAGCGATCAGCCCCGACGGAAAATTTGTCGTCGTGAATGGCTTTCTTAAGTCTGTATCTCCGGTGACGCCGCTCAACATGCTCCTTGCGTACCCGATCAACAGCGATGGTTCCCTCGGAATGCCAGTGTCGAGCGCTTCAGCAGGTGTTGGTCCGTTTGGCGGTCGCTTCGCGTCGGGCCCGTTGTCATCTGTCTTTGCGGTGACGGAAGCTGCAGGTGGCACAGCGAGTTCATACTCTTTCTCGTCTGCTGGCGCTTTCAGTGTCCTTAGCGGACCAGTGACAGTTACGGGGCAGCAGGCACCGTGCTGGATTTCTCTCACACCCGATAATCACTTCGCTTATGTGGGAAATGGCAGTGGGGCTGTTTCACTGTTCGCGCTTGACGGCACCGGCAAGCTGAGCCTCGTGAATGCCGTCGCGGCGACGGAGACACCGGTAGCGGGCCAGACGTCTGCATTCGCAAACGACTCCTGGATAAGCCCCGATGGGAAGTTCCTGTACCAGGACTATGCGGGCGACGACAAGATTGTCGCGTACTCGATTGGCGGCAATGGTTCACTTGCGAAGCTTGGAGAGCAACCGGCAAACACCCAGTCAAAGATAAGCCTGCAAGGCCTCGCAGGTATCTGAGTGGCAATCGTGGCTTGGAGCGGCGGTCGCAACCATGACATTGCGACCGCTGCACCGTTGCTATGTCTTAGCGCTTAGATTGAGGCCGTATCTGCGGAGATCTTCTGATCGAGCGCTTTCTGAACCGACGCCAGAAGGGTATGCAGTTCGCCCTGATAGGCTCGTACACGTCAGGATCCAGTCGTGCAATGGCCTTGTGAGTCGAACGATGCGCAGCGAGCGCCAGACTAGATTTCGATGAGTCCATGTCTCACCCTCCACTATCTGGAGAGTCGACACGCGATCGCAATGTCCTCCGTCGCCGCCAAAAACCTCGCAACATCACTCGGCGCATGGCAATGCAACGGAGATATGCGCACGGCACCGTCGAGATCGAACGATTTCAGCATGCGCCCAGAGTAGAGGCTTGTGGCTATGCGCTCATACACGATCACGCCGCGCTCTTCGTATGCGCGCACGGCTGCGGTTGGCTCAAGATCATCGAAGCCTATTCCCGCGATCAGGTCCCGGCGCGTCAGATCGTCGTGATCCCAGAAAACCCGCACGCCTTCGATGGCTCGCAGACCACACTGTGCTTCGACCCCGTCGAGCAACAAGGAAAGCAGCGCGCGCTCATGCTCTTCGATCCGATGCATCCCTTGCACGAAGAGTTCGCGCCGGTCGTCGGCGTCGCTGAATTGCGCGCCAATCCAAGAGACATAATCGACGATTGAACTCACCACGGCGAACTGAGCCGGCGCAGGACTGCCGAGTTGCGATGCTCATTCAACGCGACATCGCGACTGGTGCAATTGCGTTACGACACGAGTGGTCGATCAGGCCGAACAAGCAGGACTCCGCTTGCACCTACAAGTAGTACGGCAACCGCTGTGGCGAACGGTATGTTCCAGTTTCCCGTTGCGTCGATAATCCATCCAAAGATCACCGGTGATGTGATACCTGCCAGCGCGACACCCATAATGATGAAGCCGCTACCAAGCCCCGCGAATTCCCTCGATATATCCATAGGGATGGCATACATCGGTGCGATGCTTAACTCCAGAAGAAACATCGCAAGCGCCAGACAAGGCAAAGCAAGCGTCAGATTATGAGCAAGCGCAACCGGCGCTAGTGCTGCCGCGCATCCTGCCAGCGAACCCGCTATAACACTGCAACGAGCAATACGATGATTCATCGTGCGCCGCAAAAGCCAGTCCGACAACATGCCGCCAGCGGTATTACCCATCATGCCAGCCATCAGCGGCACGCTCGTCAGAAATGCCGACGACCGAAGGTCGACGTGGTGATGGTTGATGAAGTAGAGTGGAAGCCAGGAAACAAATATCCAATACACCCACCCATAGGTAAACATCACGAAAGTCACGGGAAGCATTCTCTTGGTCAACGCCCATATAGGCGTCAGTGTGTTCGAATCGACCACCCGGGAACCGACGTCCAAAGCTGAAGCTGGCACCGGAATGTCTGTCTCGCGCGGATCGTCTCGAAAATAGAACCACCACGCGCAACTCCATGCCAGCACGGCAACCCCGCAGAGCACGAAAGAACTGCGCCAGCCGGACGCCAGCACCAGGAGCGCGACCAGTGGTGGGGCGAGGGCTGCGCCAAGACGGGACGCGCTGTGAGTAATGCCCTGGATAAAGCCAAATTTCTCAGGTGGATACCAGTTTCGCATCGCCTGTGTCGCAGCTGGAAACGCGGGCCCTTCTCCCGCGCCCACAAGAAGACGGATGATGAACAGACTGAGTGCGCCGGCCGCGAACGCCGTACCGACCGTGGCAAGCCCCAGCAAGGCAGCGCATGACACAAGCACGATACGCGGTCCGTATCGACGCGCTGCCCAGCCTCCAAACATCACCGTCGCCAGATAGGCCCACGAAAATCCCGAAAACGCCATGCCGAGCTGAGAGTTCGACAAGCCAAACTCGGCCTTGATCGCAGTGCCCGCCGCCGAGAGATTGATACGGTCCAGATACATGAGTGCGTAGATGCTGCATAACAACATCGTCACACGCGCACGGACAGGGAAGCTCGCCTTGTGTACCGTCCGGATACCGCCGATCTCGGCCGCATGGGTGCGTTCGAAATGGAATCTGATCATGCTGGTCTCCTCCGTTTTCCTCAACTCACCGCGCTCACACTGCTGCCAGTCCAATCAAATCAGGGTGCAATGCGAGCCATGCCGGATGTGATAGCGATATTCGGATAATCAATCAACGCTTGTTGCGAGGGTCATCGGCGGGGTCGCAATATGCAAAGCCACTCGGTCCATGACCAGTCACTTGCATGATGACTTCCCCCTTCTGAGTCCAGGAGAAATGCGGCGTGTTAGCAGGCATGTTGTAGAAGCTTCCCGGAACGAGTTCGATGAGCGCGTCGGGATTAAACTTGTCACCAACACCTGAATACATTGTTCCGGAGATCACTGTGTAGGTTCTGTCGTCCGGATGTGTATGCGCAGGTTGTCTCATGAACGCTGGCAACTTGAATCGCGCAACATAGAAGCCCGGCTTCTTGACTTCGCCAATCAGATTGGCTGATTGCACGCCGTCAGGTGCTTCTGGATTGATGAGGAACTGTACATCGCCTGGGCGAATCTTCGTAGAGCTTTGCCAATTGCAGAGTGGGCATTCGCACATGATTTTGTCTCCTGGCTCGATTGCGGATGAAGTGTTGGGGGGGGCTACACGTGGTCGACACTCCAGATGTCAGCCAGGCCGTGCAGCGACTTCACCTCGCGCCGCAGACCGATATGGGGATATTCCACTGGCAGTCCATTCCGATTAATCCAGACGACGCGGAATCCGTAGGCGGCAGCGCCGGCCGCATCCCAAGGATTGCACGACTGGAAACTGATAGCGTCTGGAGAAACATCGAGAGTACGAACAGCCAACTCATAAACCCTCGGGTGCGGCTTGAAGATTTCCACTTCATCTACCGACAAAATCTGGTCGACCCAGTCTGCAAGTCCGGCGAATTGCACTGCACTACGGACCATGGATTCGGTTCCGTTGCTGAGGATGACGACACGCGCTCCGCGCTCCTTGAGCGTGCGCAACATGTGCGGCACCTCAGGATAAGCATGTAGCTCGAGGTACGCGTTCATCAGATTCGTTCGCAGTTTGTCATCCGAAAGACCGAAGCGCGCCATCGAATAATCCAGCGCTTGCTGAGTCAGTTGCCAGAAATCCGTTTTGTGACCCATCAGGCTATATGTCCACGAGTATTCGACCTGACGCGCCCGCCACATCTCGGACATCTCCTGCGACTTAGGGCCGATTCGAGTTGCGTATCGTTTTACAGCTGAATGCACTTCGAATAACGTGCCGTATGCGTCGAACACGAACGTGTTAATCGATGGTGAGGTCCCGAGAATTTCCATAGTCGTCTCCTTGTTCGAATCCGCTCGCGTGACGACTCACATCGCCGCCAGCGCTGCCTCGCGAAACGTCGCTGAAGCATGTCGACAGATTAGTTTCGCGCTATATATAATTCAAATTGAAATATCGAATCCATTCATCTACAAAACATATGAATGTAAGTTTTCGTCAGCTGAAGGCTTTTCTTGCGGTCGCCGACTTTGGCAGCTTCACCAAAGCCGCTGAGGCTATTGGCCTCTCACAGTCAGCCACTAGTACGACCGTCCGAGAATTGGAAGTGGAGCTTGGACTGCGCTTGCTGGACCGCACCACTCGACAGGTGAGGCTGACGGATGCTGGTGAGAAGCTGGCCGCAACGGGAGCACGCCTGATGGGCGAACTGGAGGCATGTCTTGTAGAAATACGTGATATCGGCGAACAACGTAAGGGCCGCGTTCTAGTGGCTTGCGTGCCCTCGATAGCCACCTCGCTGATGCCGGAGTGGTTGCTAGCTGCGCAGTCGCGCCTCCCTCACGTCCAGATTGGATTGCGTGACGATTCCGCAGCGGAGGTGTGCCGGAGAATTGGGCTCGGCGAAATCGAATTTGGCGTAATCGGTGGAGCTGCAGAGGTGCCCGGCTTGCTCTGCTCCGCATTGATGACCGACCCGATACATCTCGTGTGTCAGCGGACTCACAGATTTGCTCACAAACGAGCACTTCGGTGGGAGGATTTGAGCGGCGAAAAGATGATCATGCTAGCGAGTACCTCTGGTAGCCACGATCTCATCTATCAACACCTCGTGCATCAGAAGGTGAACGTCGACGTTGTACTGGAGTTAGCGCAACCCAGTTCCGTCTTACGAATGGTGGAGTCCGGCATCGGTCTGGCTCTGATGCCGCAGCTAGCCGTATCACTACAGCACCGGCCGTTGCTCGTCGACAAGCCGTTTTCCGGAACTCCATTGTCCCGGTCGATCATGGCAGTTCGTCGCCCTGACCGTTCGCTATCGCCCGCTGCCAGTGCGTTCTGGGAATTGATCCATGAACTGACTCGTGAACGCAACGCAGCTACTAGCGGTTAACGCCAGGCACAACCCAGGCCACTGGCCACGCGCAGTGAGATCGCGACGGCATGCGCCCGGTTTAACGAGCTATGGTGTCTCGTCGACGTCGCGACCCACAGCCTATCCCGTCGACTTTCATGCGTGGATGGATACCTCGTTGCGCCTGCCAATGCGCGTGTCGACGGCGACCTCGAATTGCATTATCGGTGTGAGGGGCTGTGCGAGCGCCTGCGCGTATTTTGGTGCAAGCCCCGGTTCACCGCACGATCGCCGACGTGGCCGTCATCATTTGCTGCTGGTCTGCAGGGCATGTTGATGGCGCGGCTGTGCGCCTTATAGCGAATGCCGGTCCGTGCATTTGCCGCCGTCCTGGTGGCGGTCGTTGCGTTCAGTTGTGCGGTTGGACTGAAGTTCGCCCCCGTCGCGGCTTGGCGCGACCCGTTTTCAGGCTTTCGTTTCCTTTGCCTGGCGCTGGCCCCGCGCGGTGGCTGGCCGCTTACGGTCCACTTTCAATCGATACTGGAAGGTTCCGCCTTTGAAGTACAGATATTCGAAGTCTATGGGCTGTTTGCTGACATCGTAAGTCAGGCGTTCGACCCGCAGCAACGGCGCTCCCTTCCTCGTTTCGAGCGCCGACGCCATGGCAGCGTCCGCCGCCGTCGCGTCGATGGCGAGGTCCGCGCTGCCCAGCTTCACGCCGCAGTCGTTTTCGAGGATAAGGAAAATATCTCTCGTGATCAGGTCGGCGCGCTGGAGCTTCTTTCCGAGCGACTCCGGCACGAAGGTGATCTCGTAGGACGTCGCCTTTCGGTTGAGCAGCCGAACGCGGTGTATTTCGGCGACCGGCGTCCCTTCTTCCAGCCCGAGCTTTGCGGCGACTTCCGAACTCGCGGGCACGAAGGCGAAGGACATGACGCGGTTGAAAATTTCGTGCCCTTCGCTCGACATCGCTTCGGCAAAGCCTTGCAACGAAGTGATGTTCTGCACGGCTTTGGGCTGCGAGACGAACGACCCCTTGCCGTGCACCTTGAAAATCAGGCCTTCCTTCTGCAGATCGCCGAGCGCCTGACGAATGGTAATGCGGCTGACGTCGAACATTTCCTGCAGTTCGCTCTCGGACGGCATCCGGCTGTGCGGTGGATATGTGCCGTCGAGAATGCTGCCGCGTAGCTTTTCCTTTATCTGCTGATAAAACGGGATCGGGGAATCCAGATCGAACGAGGGGTGACGGTTGGGCATGTTCTATGGGCCGCATCGCGCGGTTTTGGTTCTCGAAGGATTATACCGTCGCGTACACGCCGTGCGTCGGATGGCATCGTATTTGCATTGCGCAGTGAACACTGAACATATCATGTCATAACAAGCGGAGAGTGTATGAGGAAAGAACCCAAACTTCCTTCGGGACGAGATGGACAAGACGGGAGCGCACATTGAACGGGCTCCTCTCTACCTTAATGATGGCGGTGACGGCCGCGTACGTGTCGACCAACGTCGACGGTTACGCGCTTCTGCTCGTATTCTTCGGCAACGCGCGGTTTCACGCGGCGGAGGTCGTTGCCGGCCAGTTCGTCAGCATAGGGGCGCAGCTCGCGCTTTCCCTTGCGATCGGACAGTTGGGATGGCGTTACGACGGCCCGTTCGTCGGGCTTGTCGGCATTGTGCCGCTCGTCGTCGGGCTCAAGGGCATCGCGGGTTTGCGTCGGGCCGGCGACGCCCGCGTGTGTGAGCCCGAGCATCCGACATTCTTCGGGAAGGGGCGACTGGCGCGTGTCGCGACCGTGGGTTTCGTCGCCACGTCCGGCGCAGTCGATAACGTCCTGGTGTATTCGAGTCTTTTGGTCGGCCGGACGCCGCGCGACGTGGCGTGGGTCGCGACGGACTTCGTCGTGCTGACGGCCGCGCTGTGCACCTGTGCGTTTTTCACGGCGCGCTCGCCGATGCCGATACGCGCGCTGCGCGTTGCAGCGGCACGCATCGCGCCGTTTATGACGACGGCAGTCGGCCTCTCGCTGTTGATCCGCTTCCAAACGCTCGCGTGGATCTGCACGCTGGCATGACGCACACAAAGCGTGCACCAGCCGGAGACGCGCCTGCACCGCGCGCCGCAGCCAAGTTCGCTTGTGGGGCAAACCGGCGGCAGTGCAAGCCGGAAATACGGCGGTTTACATGGGGAAAATCTTGGCATGGCTCTTGCCTTCTAAAAATCAACTTGTAATGACGAGTTATAACTACTGCCATGCATGCGGACGACTTTCCCTCACCTGCGACGAGCAACATGCCCGAGGACGGACCACCGATACATCTCGGCGCGCCTGGCCCGATGTATATGCAGATCACCGACATCCTGCGTGATCGCATTCTGCGGGGAACGTACCGGCCGAATCAGCAGATGCCATCCGAAAGCGAATTGATGAAAGCCTTCGACGTGAGCCGTATCACGGCGCGTCAGGCACTCGGCAATTTGCAAAACGAAGGGCTCGTCTTCCGTATCCACGGAAAGGGGACGTACGTCTCGCGCCCGCGGGCGTTTCAGGATCTCGGCAGCCTGCAGGGCTTCGGCACGTCGATGCGCCAGATGGGCTATGAAACGCATTCGAAGGTGCTGTCGCTGCGTAGCATCGTGCCGCCGAGGCATGTTCGCGACCGCATCGCATGCGGCGAGCGAGTCGTCGAACTGAGGCGGCTGCGCTTTCTGAGCCGGGCGCCCATTTCTCTCGACGTGTCGTATCTGCCGTCCGAAATCGGTCTGCGCGTCGCGAAGGCCGACCTGACGAATCGCGACGTGTTTGCGGTGCTCGAAAACGACTGCCAGATCGTGCTCGGACACGCCGATCTACGGATGTGCTCGCTTCTGGCCACCGACGAAGTGTGCAAAGTGCTCGGCGTGGAGGAGGGTGCGCCGATTCTGTTTATCGAGCGCGTGATTCACACGAGCGCGGGCGCGCCGCTCGAATACGAGGAGCTGTATTACCGGGGAGATGCTTTCCAGTTCAAGGTCCACGTCGAGCGGCAGGCGATCGGCGCCGCACGCTAAGGAGTCAGACTGGATCACATGCGGGCGCCGCTCCGGCGTTCCGGTTGTCATTGTCCGACATGGGCCGGCCGCGCGATCTCATGTCATTCAATCTCAAGGTTACATCATGCGAATCAGGGATTTCACAGGCCATGCACTATGCAGTTCGCTCGTCGCGATGGGAGCCGTGCTGGCGGGTACGGGCGCCGCGCACGCCGAATCGATCGACATCGGTATCGGCACGCAGGATACGACGACCAACACAGTCACGGGCGGCATCGTTATCAAGCAACTGGGCTTGCTGAACAAATATCTGCCGCACACGGGCAAGTACAAGGACGTCACGTACAACGTGACGTGGCAGAACGCGACTTCCGGGCCACCGATCACAAACGGCATGATTGCGGGCAAGCTGCAAATCGGGATGATGGGCGATTACCCGCTGCTCGTGAACGGCGCGACGGGCCACGCTACCGGCAACGATACCGAACTCGTCGCAGTGCTTGCATATAACGCGCTTGGCGGTGGCAACGGCGTGGTGGTGCCGAAGAATTCGCCTTATTACGATCTCGGCGATCTGAAGGGCAAGCGTGTATCGGTGCCCTTCGGCTCCGCTGCGCACGGCATGCTGCTCGCCGCGCTGCAAAGCCGCGGATTGCCAAGCGATGACTTTTCGCTCACCAATCAGTCGCCGGAAGTAGGCAGCACCAGCATCCAGGAAAGCCGCGTCGATGCACATGCGGATTTCGTACCGTTCGCGGAACTGCTGCCTTTTCGCGGCTATGCGCGGAAGATCTTCGACGGCGTCGAGACCGGGCAGCCGACGTTTCACGGCGTCGTGATCCGCAAGGACTTCGGACAGAAGTATCCGGAGATCGTAACCGCCTATATCAAGGCGCTGATGGACGCGAATGACTGGGTCCGAAGAAATCCCGCGCAGGCGGCGGAGAAGATTCAATCGTGGACGGGGGTGAACAAGGAAGTCGCCTACATCTTCCTCGGTCCCGGCGGCATCGACACGCTCGATCCAACCATCAAGCCGCGATGGGTCGCCGCGTTGAAAACGGACTACGCGGTGCTCAGGAAGCTCGAAATGGTGAAGGATCTCGACATCGACAGGTGGGTCGACAATTCGTTCGTGCGCCAAGCGTTCAGGGAGACCGGTCGCAACTACGATGCGCAGCTCGCCAGCTTTTCGAACTATCAGGTCGAGGGAACCGACCCCGTGTGCCATGCGCCGATCGCCGACCCGTCGCGGGCCGGACAGATCTGGATCGACGGCGGCGACATCGTCTCGTTCAGCTCGGCGGCATGTACGCTCGCGGGCGTCGATCGATACCGCGCGCAGGGCAAAAAACTCAATGCAGTCTATCTGATGGACGATAGGCTCGGGGTGAAGGTCTTTGCGGACGCCGCGTTTTACACGCTCGGCGGCGCGGACAAGGCGAAGCCGGACATCGAGCCGTTCCTGCTCAAGCGCGACGCCGAAGCGAGCGCGAAGAAGTCGGGCGCAAAGGTGGTCGACTATAAGCAGGCGTTGAACGCCGCCGGCAAAGGAGAAAAGTGACATGGAACGGTCTTTTGATCTGAAAGTCGACAGCGCTGCGCGCACGCCGTCCGCGCCGTCGGAACGGGCGCTAAAAATACGTCGCCTGCGGGCACCGTCACCCGGCAGCGCACGCACGCTCGGTATCAAGGCTGCGCTGGCCGGCGTATCGATCGGCGTGCTGTTCGTGCTCTGGTATCTCGCCACGCGTTACCGGGTGCAGTTCTACATTCGCTTCCAGGACGTACCGACGCCGCTCGACGTGTTTCGCGAGGCGCGCCACATGGTCGGCTCGCACAAGTTTGCGGTCGACGTCGGCAGTAGCGTGCGGCGCATTTTTGCCGGTTTTTTTATCGCCCTGCTGTCGGGCGTGGGGCTCGGGCTGCTGATCGGGCGTTATCGCATCGTAAGCCAACTGCTGATGCCGGCGATCGAAGTGATGCGCCCGATCCCCGCGATCGCGTGGGTGCCGCTGTCGATCATGCTGTGGCCGACGACCGAATCGTCGATCGTGTTCATCACTTTTATCGGCGCGTTCTATCCGATCCTGCTCAACACGGTGGGGGGCGTCGAATCGCTCGACGGCGTGTTGCTGCGCGCGGGCCGCTGTCTGGGTGCGAGCGAGGCGCAGTTGTTCTGGCATGTGATTCTGCCAGGCGTGCTGCCGAACATCTTCACGGGCCTCACGGTCGGCATGGGCGTCGCATGGGTGTCGCTGATCGCGGCTGAGATGATCTCGGGGCAGTACGGTGTCGGCTACTACACGTGGGAGGCCTATTCGCTGGTCGATTATCCGGCCATCGTTCTCGGCATGATCACGATCGGCGTGCTCGGCCTGCTGTGCGGCGGCGCCATCCGCCTCGTCGGCCAGTGGTCGATGCCGTGGCTCTCATACATGAACGGAGCGCGCAAATGAGCAACACCAACAAAGGTCGGATCGACTGCCGCGACATCGGCGTCGTGTTCGGGTCGGGCGACGCGAAGATGGAAGCCGTGAAGGATGTGTCCATCACCGTCGAGCCGCACGAATTCGTTTCGCTGATCGGGCCATCGGGCTGCGGAAAGTCTTCGCTGCTGAGCATCGTAGCGGGTTTCACGAAGCCGACGCGCGGCACGGCAACGCTGGACGGCGTGCCGATCAGGAAGCCCGGCGCGGAACGCGGCGTGGTGTTTCAGCAGTATTCGCTATTTCCCTGGCTAAGGGTGCGCGAGAACGTCGAATTTGGCCAGAAGATGGCGGGTGTATCGCGCGCAAAGCGGGAAAGCACCGCCCGTACGCTGCTGGGTCTCGCCGGATTGCTCGCGTTTGAGAACCACTATCCGGATCAACTGTCGGGCGGCATGAAGCAGCGCATCGGCATCGTTCGCGCGCTCGCCGCCAATCCGCAGGTGTTACTGATGGACGAGCCGTTCGGGGCGCTCGACACGCAGACGCGCACCGTCATGCAGGAAATCCTCACGAACATGTGGCAACGCTTCCGGCTGTCCGTGCTGTTCATCACGCACGACATCGAGGAGGCGGTGTTTCTGTCCGACCGTATCTACGTAATGACTGCGCGGCCCGGCCGCGTCAAGGCGGAAATCCGCGTGCCGCTGCCTCGTCCGCGCACTCCGGCGATGTTCGACACGCCCGAGTTCGTCGAACTCGTTCACAGGCTGAAAAACCTGATCCGCGAGGAGTCGCTCGCCGCGATGGGATCGGAGCTGGCGTTCGGCGGCGTCGACGGTTTCGGCATCGAGATGGGCCCGAACGGCGTCGAAGAAATGCTTTGAGGCTGTCACGCACGGCGGACGAAGGGCGCCGGCATTTTTATCGATCAGTATCCCTAACGGGAAGCGGGGGATAGCGCTTCCGATCAGATGGAGTTTTGCAATGAGCAAGAAACCCAATATCCTGTTCTTCCACGTCGACAATCTGGGCATGGGCGAACTCGGCTGCTATGGCGGCGGCAAGTTGCGCGGCGCGGATACGAAGCGCATCGACGCGTTCAGCAAGGAAGGCACCAAGCTGACCCACTACGTGGTCGAACCGCAGTGCACGCCCACGCGCTCCGCGCTGATGACGGGGCGCTATCCGATCCGCTCGGGCAATCATACGATCGCGCTCGGAGGCAACAGCGGCGGTCTCGTGACGTGGGAAATCACGATTGCCGAACTGCTGGCGAAGGGCGGCTACAAGTCGTCGTGTCTCGGCAAATGGCATATCGGCGCGGAGGACGGCCGCTTTCCGACGGATCACGGCTTCGACGAGTGGTATGGTCCGCTGCGAACGTACGACGAATGCATGTGGCTCGAAGATCCGCACTATGTGCCGGAGCGCGACGGCTACTCGTACATGCACGAAGGTTTCAAGGGCAAGGGCACGAAGCCGCTCCTCGACGAGCAGCTCACGATGGAAACCAAGAAGACCTGCGACCTCGAATACCAGAAGCGCGGCATCGACTTCATGCAGCGCTGCGTGAAGAACGACGAGCCGTTTTTCCTGTACTTCAATCACTCGTTGATGCACTTCCCGATGTCGCCGCGCGACGAATTCGTCGGCAAGAGCACCAACGGTGAATGGGGCGACTGCCTGCTGATGCTCGATCACGACTTCGGCGTCCTGCTCGACGAACTGGACCGTCTCGGCGTGGCCGACGACACGATCGTGATTCTCTGCGGCGACAACGGCGCTGAGGACCATCTCGCGGGGCGCGGCACCGGCGGCTTTTTCGACGGCTCCTACTTCAGTTCGGCGGAAGGCGGCATCCGCACGCCGCTCCTCGCGCGCTGGCCCGGCCGCATTCCGGCCGGCGTCGAGAGCAACGAGATGGTGCACGTCACCGATATGTTCACGACGCTGCTGAATTTCGCGGGCGCCGAGCCGCCGAAGGACCGGCTCATCGACGGCAAGGATCAGACGCGTTTCTTCCTCGGCGAACAGCCGACGTCGAATCGCGAATCGTGCATGGTGTGGCTGAAGGACGAACTGCACGCGGTGAAGTGGAAGGACTTCAAGATCAACTTCAAGCGTCAGCAGCATTTCCACGATCCGGAACTGCCGCTCGGCTTTGCACGGATCACGCATCTGCAGGAAGATCCGAAGGAACGCGAAGCGGTCAACCAGCGCTATGTGCGGTGGTGGGTGATGCAGCACGCGCATCGCGTCGTGCGCGAGTTCGAGGATAGCGTGAAGAAGGAAGAGCTGATTCCGCCGGGCTCGGAACTCGACTTCGTCCCGAAGTCGGTCTTCAACGCGTAATGCGGTGAGCGCGCCGACGACGGACGCACGACCCGCGAAGCGTGCATGCTGCTGCTCTTGCGCAAAGGCGGCGGCACAGGCCCCATCGACGGAAACCGCCCGCACCGACGGCATGGTGCGCATCGCGGGCGGCGACTTCACGATGGGTTCCGATCTCTTCTACAGGGAGGAGCGTCCGGCGCGGCGCGCGAGCGCGCCGGATTTCTGGATCGACGCGCATCCAGTCACCAATGCGCAGTTCACCGCGTTCGTCGATGCGACCGGCTATCTGACGACGGCCGAGCGTCAGCCCGATCCCGCGCTTTACCCGGAGGCTGATCCCGCGCTGCTATGCCCGGCGTCGCTCGTGTTCACGCAGCCGCCGGGGCGGGTCGGGCGCGGCGACTATCGGCAGTGGTGGGCGTACGTGCCCGGCGCGAGCTGGCGGCATCCGCAAGGGCCGGAAAGCAGTCTCGAAGGGCTCGCGGATCATCCGGTCGTGCAGGTGTCGTTCGCGGATGCGAGTGCCTACGCGGCGTGGGCCGGCAAGGCGCTGCCGACCGAAATCGAATGGGAATACGCGGCGCGCGGCGGGCTCGACGGTGCGGTCTATCCATGGGGCGACGAGTTCGCGCCGGGCGGCCGGCAGATGGCGAACACGTGGCAAGGGGAATTCCCATGGCAGAACACGCGGCTCGACGGTTACGAACGCACATCGCCGGTGAAGTCGTATCCCGCCAACGGTTACGGTCTTTACGACGTCGCGGGCAATGTGTGGGAGTGGACCGCCACGCGCTATGGCGAGGCGCCCGGCGAAGCGGAGACGAAGTCGTGCTGCATTCCCGCGTCGAGGCTGGACGATCCGAACGTGCGCCACGTGGTGAAGGGCGGCTCGCACCTGTGCGCGCCGAATTATTGCCTTCGCTATCGGCCTGCCGCGCGACAGGGCCAGACGCTCGACACGTCGACGAGTCACATCGGCTTTCGATGCGTCGTGCGTGTCTGATCCGTGCGCCGCGCGGCGGGGCATTGCCCGCGCCGCTCCCGACGTCGTCAACAAACCGGATAGGGTCATGACAACTCCTGCGAACAGGATCGATACGCCGCGCGTCGCATCGCGCATAGCATTGCCCGCGTCGCGCGCCGAATGGCTGCGTGAAGTGCTTGCGGGCGTGGTCACGAGCTTCGCGCTGATGCCCGAGGTGATCTCATTTTCGTTCATCTCTGGCGTGGAACCGCGTTTCGCGCTGTTCGCCTCGGTCGTGCTGCTCGTCGTGATGTCGCTGGCCGGCGGCCGTCCGGCGATGGTCACGGCGGCGGCGGGTTCCGTTGCGCTCGTGGTCGGGCCGCTCGCGCATGCGAACGGGGCTGGCTACATCCTTCCCGCCGTGCTGCTCGGCGGGCTCATTCAGGCGGCGTTTGGGCTCTTCGGCCTCGCGCGCATCGTGCGTTTCATTCCGCGCCCGGTGATGCTCGGCTTCGTCAACGCGCTTGGCACCCTGATCTTCTGTGCGCAGCTACCGCATGTGATGCATCAATCTTCCGCCGTCTATGGCCTCTTTGCGATAACGCTCGCGATCGTGCTGGGCGCGCCGCGTTTCACGCGCGCCATTCCTTCGCCGCTGATCGCAATCATCGCCGCAACCGGCCTCGCGCTCGCGATGCACTGGAGCGTGCCGACCGTCGGCGCGGGCCAGCCGGTGCGTGCGGACCTGCCGGGCCTCACGGCGTGGACCGTACCGTTCGACCTGGGGACGCTGAAAATCGTCTGGCAGACGGCGGTTAGCATTGCGTTCGTCGGTTTGCTGGAGACGCTGCTGACGGCGAAGCTCGTCGATGAAATGACGCAAACGCGTTCGGACAAGACGCGCGAATCCTGGGCGCTCGGACTGGCAAACCTTTGTGCAGGCGCGTTCGGCGGCATCGCGGGTTGCGCGATGATCGGCCAGACGGTCGTGAATGTTGCCATCGGCGGCGCGCGCACGCGGGTCTCGACGCTCGCGGCCGCGCTCTCGCTGCTCGCGCTGATCACGGGTCTGAGTTCCGTCATGGCGCACATCCCGATGGTGGCGCTCGCGGCGGTGATGATGGTTGTCGCGGTCAAGACAGTCGACTGGCATAGCTTGCGGCCGGCGAACCTCGCACGTATGCCGTTGATGGAAACCGCCGTCATGCTGGTGTCAGTTGCGCTGACCGTCTATACGGGCAATCTCGCGATCGGCGTGGTCGGCGGCGTATTGCTCGCAACGGTGCTGTTCGCGCGCCGTGTCGCGCACGTGATCCGCACGACGCGCAGCGTGTCGGCCAACGGGCAGAGCGTGCGCTATGAAGTGCATGGTCCGCTTTTCTTCGGCAGCAGCAACGAACTCGTCGATCGCTTCGAGTACGCAACCGATCCTCATACCGTCGTCATCGATTTTTCGCAGTCGCAGATCTGGGACGCGTCGACGGTGGCCGCGCTCGATTTGATCGAGGCGAAGTATCGGCAGCTCGATGTCGCCGTGCAGTTCACCGGAATGGACGAGCACAGCCGCGCTTTTCATGCGCGGCTGAGCGGCAGGCTCAACGTCTAGTGATCGGCGCACGCAGATGCGGGCTGTGGTTCGTCCGGGGGCAATTCTCGCAACCGGTCACCACCGCATTGCGCGTGGTCCCACCCACGCGCCTATGACTGCCGGCACCGACATGCCGACCAGATACCACGTAGCCCAGAACGGCGGCTCCATTTCGGGGCAGCGCAGGCAGTAAGCGAGCGCGCCGATTGCGCCTGCGAGTACGCCGGTCACCGCGCCCGCGAGTGCTGGCCGGGTCGGGGCGAGACCACGCATCGCAATGAGCAGGGCTGCGAAACCAGGAATCGAGAGATGGACGATGTGGGTGAGACAGGCCCGCCAGGTGTGGCCGAGAATCAGCGCCTCGCGTGTCGACGCCGGCGCGCCCGCAAGTACGGCGAGCGCGACCAGCCAGACCAGCACGATCGGCACGCAGAGCAGTTTCCATGCTCGCTCAGTCGGTACGCCCGGTTGGGACAGACGCGACAGGAGCGCTACGCCTGCGGCGGTCATGGAGACAGGTAGCGCCAACTTGGCCCAGAACACGGGCATTGCGAGCCGCGCGGCGAGCGCCTGAACCGGTATGCCTCCCGGAACCGCGAATACGAGCAGCAATAACGCGGCGGCCACACCGAACATGACGCCAGTGCCGAGCCGGCGCCGCACAGCGGCACGCGACGGCGCGCGCGGACCTTTTGCGAGCATCATGATGAGCATGTCAGTCTTCATGGATTTCCCTTTTGATCTTCGCGGCAAGTGCTTTCAGCCGGCGATGCACACTAACCTCGACAACAGGTTCGGTGAGGCCGGTCAATGTCTCCGTCTCGGCGACAGGCCGGCCCCTTAGCCGGGTCTGCACGTTCGATTCGCGCTGCTTGCGCGGTAGCGCTGCGAGTAGACGGTCGAGATCATGCTGAGCGTCGAGGTTCCATTGGACAGCGAGGTGGGCCGTCGCGGGCGACGCGTCGTCGTCGAGCGGCTCGAAAAATTGGACACGGCGCGTGCTCATGCGAAGTGATCGGCAAGCTTGTAGCGGACGAACGCGCTAATCTAGGCGGTAAGAGGGGCCTCAGGCCGAAAAGTGTCGAGGCCCTTGTGAACGCCATCGAGCAACCTCTTGCATGAGATCCTCGATGTCGGCGTCCTGTGTCAGAGATGCTTGCGCGGCCCCTCAAGAAGGACACTTTGGGCGTCAAGGAATATCGTTGTGTCCCGACCCGATGCGATGAGCCAGAACTTTCTAGCTCCCGCCGAAAAAGATGTTGCAAAAGCTGGCCGGCCCTACGCAGCTGTCGTTCTGGCCTGTCGCCGGCGCCATCGAGGCTGCTCTATCCATTGGGTCCGTGCGAGGCCTGCCGTCGGCTTGTGAAGCTAATGTGGCATTCGGCCTTTGCAGGGCCTGTTGCGCTTGCGGTTCCGGTTGTACCTGGTCCTGACCAATGCCGTGAGCGTGGGCCGTGCCGAGGAAGGTACATGCAGTCAAAGCAGCTGTGGCGAGTATTCGAGCGTTCATTATCGGTTCCTATAGAGAGAATTCCAATGGCTGGACAGGCAAGTGATGCGGCCTGTCACTCTAGTTAAATCGAGAAAACCGGCGGTTCTGTTACAGGGAGATGGGATCCCGACGGTCGCGCCGATTCAATCGTTCGATATCGCTCCGGCGACCCGCAAATAGAACGGCTTGAGGAGCGTATCGATCGCTAACGGGCCGCTACCGCCAAATGCAAGCGTGAGCAAGCCGCCGATATAGAGGAGGTCAGTCTCATAGCCCGGCGGCCCAAAGCGCGGCACGCCGTTCACGACGGACATCAGCTTGATTGACGTGAAGCCGAACTGCAGGTGCACGCTGAATGTCGCGACGATCAGGACCACGATCATGGGAGTCGCGATGAGGGGCACGAAGGCGCCGAGAAGGATCGCCAGACCCCCGCCCAGTTCAACGGCGATCGTGGCCCACGACATCAGGTGCGGAAACGGTACACCTAATGCATGAAGGATTGCGGCGAAGTTTTCGGGATCCTTTACGATCTTTGCGTAACCGTGCGCGATAAATCCATAACCGACAATTAGCCGGACAGGAAGCGGTGCGATGGCGGCCAGACGTAGGGATAGCCAGGACGGGCTGAGATAATGAAACAACGAGCGTAACTGATTCATAGGTGGACCACGCCGAGTAAAGTCGATAACAAGGCGGGCTTGGCCAAAGGTGTGGAGATCAAGCCCGAGGACAAACAGCCTTTAGTAGATCGGTGGGGAACGGGGCGTGGTTACAGCGATACGCGACATGTTGACTCAATCGAGCGGAGCGGCCAATCGCAGGTGGCACTGACACTGCGTTACGCGTCCGAATGGTAGTGCGATGCGGCCGATACCGTTGGTTGCCGAGCTCGTCCAGGTCCGCGGGCCGCCATAATTGGTAGCGTGGGCCATTGATCTGCTCGCAGCCGACCGCATGTCTGAACGGCGACGTCGAGACCGCGCCCTCACAGGATGGGCGGCGACGCCTTTGCCGGACGGGGTGAGCGATCCGAGAAATGACGCAGGCAGGCGTCGACGAAACTGCGGGTGCGGCGCGGTAGAGGTTGCCGACGGATGAAAGCGATGTCCAATTGAGCGGGGGTCCGTTCTATCTCATATTGAGAGAACACTGGCTGCAACCGCCCCGCCTCGAGATAGTGGTTGACCGTAATACGCGGCAGTAAGGCAATGCCGTGGCCGCCCAGCGCCAGGCGGATGGCGGTGGATTCGTTCGCCACTAGTTGGGAAGCGGGTTTGATGGGAGTCAGAACCGTGTCTCCGCACTTTAGGCGGACCGGCTCGCGTTCGCTGACGGCGCCGTCGCACGAAATCAGCATGTGACCGGAAAAGTCGTCAGCAGTCGGCATCTTCCGGCCACGGCGCCTGTACGCGTCACTGGCTACGAGCATCCATGGCGAGCTGATGAGCTTTCGACGGATTGCCTCTGTGTCGCTGATCAGCAAGCGCGGATAGACAGCGACGTCATAGTGGCCCAGTTCAAGCGTGAGGCGCCCGCTCTCGACAGTCATCGTCAAACCAATCTCCGGGGCTTCGGCACGTAGAACTTCGACCTGTTGCGGCAAGCCCGATTCCATTGCCATAGGATGCACGGCGACACGGATCACGCCGCGCGGTGTTTCGCGATCCTTTGCGAGCCGCAACTCGCTTTCATGCAGGCAATCGAGCAACTTGCAGCAGCAGGTGTAGTAATCGCGAGCGCTATCAGCCAGTAATACGTGACGCGTCGAGCGATGTAACAGGCGGGTCTGCGTATGCGCTTCTAGGTTGCCGACAGCACGCGACAGTGCAGGCATCGACATCTTGAGATGCCAGGCCGCTCTCGTAAAAGTCCCGAAACGCACGACCGCGACGAACGCCCGGATGGAAAGCAGATGATCCATCAATCCCCTGTTGCTAGAGACGCAGTGGCCACAGATGCTGCCGCGGCGACAGGCTCGATCGCTGAACGAAGCGGTCCGGCCGTACCTGCATTACGATGTTTATAGGGCCGCTAGTCGGACGGCCGGCTACGGACGGACCGCAATAAGGGGACATTGAGGTCCCCGTCACCGCGAGCGAGCAATTCACGCTTCGTCGTCATGGCCCCAGGACAAAGTCAACGACTGGATCGACATAGCACGCTGAGTCTTTTCTCTACCCTTGCGCCGTCGGCGGGGAGAGCTCCCTAACCAGACTCTTGTGTAGTAAGGCCCGCGCCGCGTCTTGGACCGCGACGTGAGCCTCGGCGGCCCGCAGATCGTCCGGGTAATGCGCGTCATCGCCGGCGCTGGGAACGTAGCCGGCCTGTCCAAGCCGCACGAGTTGGTCGTAATTCTGCGCACGCGTGAGGCCTGCGGTCGACTGGGCGAACGATAGCAGCGGTAAGGCCATAAAGCCCAGGGCGAGCGAGCGGCAAATAAGCGTTTTCATGGTCTCAGGGTCACCTGGCACGGAGCGCCGAAGCCCGAAGCGCATGCCGGCTGACCATATCCCTTAGCTGCCGAAATATATGTTACAGAAGCTGACCGGTCCGACGCAGTCGTCGTGAGGCGCGGACGCGGGGTGCGCCGGCACGGCGGTCGCGCCGGATCCGCCGCTGCCGCCCGGTTGTCCGCCGAATCCGCTGTCCCGACTATGCTCGGCTTGCATCTCTTGCAGCTTTCGCTGATCGACAGAGCTGACGACGGGAGACGGCGCATCGGCGACCGATCCTAGGCCGTTTTGCTGTGCTCGAACCAACTGCTGCCCTGCTTCCGCGCGGGCGGTTCCCTGCGCATGTGCGGCGTCGACGTACATGGTTGAGACGGCCGACAGCATTGCGATGCCGACGAATTTTCGAATTTTCATATTATCTCCTGTAGAGACTGTTTCGGATACAACGCGTGGACTAACGACGCGGACACCGCCGGCATTCTTCGCCGAGGGTCACTGGAGAGTAGATCGCGCCAACCCCTAGATTGGTTACACGGGATCAGCGACGGCAACACTGAGGCTTCCATTGAGTTGCGCGGAAGTCATTCGGAAGTTTGGAACGGCGTGCCGGCTGCTCTGCTTTGGCGGCGAAACTGATGAAGCCGCGAGAACCGGTTTTAAGAGTACAAAGCGTTCTTTGCGCTCAAGCAGGGATTCAGCGCGACGGCGGCAGCCGGTGCCGACTGTCTTGCCGGTACGTGCGCAATTACCGGACAGGCCTACTAACAATGGCTTGTACAAGACCAAGCTACCTAATCGCCAAGATCCTTGTAAATCCCCGGAATCGCGGGAATTTGCCACATTACGATGGGTGCACCGTTTCACTCCAATCCGCTTGCTCGAACCCATCGGATCCGTGCCGCCAGCAGTGCGAAAGAAAACTATTGGCGTAAGATCTCCAGCGAGTCCAAGGAAGCTGTCTTTATTTAACCACCGTGCCACCTCAACACAAGCGATGCATGACCGCTAAGAGTATGGTCGGTTACGAGAAGCTGCACTGCTGCCGCAATCACGGTTAGTTATCCAGACGATTAAGCCGGGCTGCGGAAACGAACGCGAGTCGTATGACTTGCCGTCACCAGCGCAGTGCGCGGGGTCCTATCAGTACGCCAGCGAGCGCGGGCAGTGACATGCCCACCAAATACCATATCGCCCAGAACGGGACTGCCATCTCGGGACAGCGCAGGCAGTACGCCAGTGCTCCGATCGAACCCGCCAGCACGCCGGCAGCGGCACCGGACAGCGCGGGACGCGTCGGCGCGAGACCGCGCATAGCCAGTTGCAATGCAACCAGCGCGGGCATAGAAAGGAATGCAATGTGCAGCGAGCAACTCCGCCACGTGTGTCCTAGCATCATGGCGCGGCGCGCTCCAGCCGGCGAGAAAGCAAGCACCGCGAGCGCGGCCACCCATACCAGCGCGGCCGGCGCCGCGAGGGCCGTCCATGCATGTCCGACTCGTACGCCCGGGCGCGACAGCCGCGCGGCGACGCACACCGCCGCGATCGACATTGACAATGGTAGGGCGAGCTTGGCCCAGAAAAGCGGCATTGAAAGACGCGATGCCAGCGCGGCAGCATTCGCTCCACCCGGCAGTATGTACAGCAGAAACAGAAGCGCTGCCGCCATGCTAAAGACTACGCCACTGCCGAATGCGTTTCGCGATGGCGGCGCGTGATGGCGCCCGTGGCCCAAACGCCAGCATCGAAATGAGGGCTTCAGTGTTCATCGCGGGCTGAAAGCACTCGCAGCGAAGATGCCAATTTTCACGGCGGATTCGGTGAGGCCGGTCGTGGCGGCCGTTTCTGCAATGGACAGGCCCAGAAGCTTCGTGTGCTCGATCGGATGGCGTTGGCGCTCGGGCAAGGTGTCGAGCAGCCGTGTCAGATCGCGGCGTGCTTCGAGCGAATCTAGTGGGGAAATGCCCTCAACCGCGACATCGTCGTCGAGCGGCTCAAACATCTCACCGCGTCGGAGATTTGCGCGAAAGTGGTCGGCCAGCTTATAGCGCACGATCGCGCTGATCCAGGCAGTGAGCGGCACGTCGGGGCGAAACGTGTCGAGTCCTTTGTGTACGGCGATCAACACTTCCTGTACGAGGTCTTCGACATCGGCGTCCTGCTGTCTGAGTTGCTTGCGCAGGCGTGCCCGCAGATGGCGCGCGAGTTCGTCGAGGAAGCGGTGGTACGCGTGCTTGTCGCCGCTGATCGATGCGTCGAGCAGGGCGGCAAGACGCCGTTCCGCCTTCGCCGCCGCATTCGTGCGCCGGGCGAGCTCTGCCGCCTGGTCCTCCTCGTCGAACGTACGGAGCTTCATCGTCGCATTGGCGTTCATCGTAAGCTGCGGGAACAGGGAGCACACCGGATCGCCCAGACCCGGCGCCTCGGCGAGCACCTGGCGGGCATCGACGACACCTGCGGATCCGAATAGGGCTGGGCAGCGGGGCATGGACACAAGGCATCGCCCGACCATTGGTTGGACGTCAAACGCGGCAGAACGAAGCTGTCATGCAAACTTAGTCTATGCATCTGCAATGGATCGTGAGAGAAATCGGTCGCTAGCGCCTCGGATTGGTATGTTCGCAGCGTTGACACGCGACGGTGTTACGGAATAGATCGCTTTGACATGGCCAGCGGTTACAGATCCAATGAAAAATATCAGTGACTGCGGGGCGCGGGCCATGTCGGGCCAACCACCGGCCACGTTGTATGTATTCGCGCACGCAAGCCGGGAAGGCCTGGCGCGCCGGCAAGTCCGTTCGGCGAGGGCGCGCGACGCCTCATGATCAGCGTCACGGCCGCTGCGAGCGCAGGCGCGTATTTTCTGCGCGGCGAGAAGACGCTGCCGGAACCGTTGAACGCTTCGGTGTCGACTGCCGCGCTCGAGCGCGCGCGCGGCGGCGCTTGACTCGGTGGGACGGGCATTGCGTCCGCTTTTTGGCAATGACTCGCTTCGCGGCGAAGGTACATCTGCCACCCACACACCAGCAGCAAGCCGGCGAAGAGCACATTTAGAGCGGCCACGGGAACGATGTCGGCTAGCGCGACGCCAGTCAGCGCGCCGAGCGTCGTGCCGGTTTCGAGCACGACGGCGAGCCGCACGTTCGTCAGGCCACGCGCAGGAACGTGGCGGCGCCGCCGCACGAACACGCGATGACGGTGAGGTGGGCGAATCTCTCAATATAACATGACATGACGAGAGGGGGTCGGAAGCGGTTCGCGACGCCGATACTCGAATGGTGAGCTAACGCTCGCTTGTTCAGCGCCGCGAATCTCTTGATGCCCTTGTAACTTTCCCGCGGCGTCCCCCGATTTATCTCCTGACACTTCCGCCCAACCGCCAACGTCACGCCGTAGAGACTGTGGAAAAGGACAACATCGGTGTTCAATGCGGGTCCTCTCGGGACGCAGGATGCGCCGGTACGCGTTCTATCACTGTCGCGACGGGATCGCGGCGCGAACGCAAACCAAAGTAGATAACTTGAGGAGAACGAATCCGTGAAACGAATGCTCATCGTCTGTGCTGCCGCGATGCCTGTCGCGACTGTGGCTCACGCGCAGGGAAGCGTGACGCTATATGGCCTCATCGACGAAGGTTTTGAGACTATCAGCAACGCAACAACCACTGCCGGCGCGCTCGGCGGCCGGCAGTTCCGGCTGGATGCGACCAATGGTCTCAATAGTTCTCGGTGGGGTCTGAAAGGACGGGAAGAGCTCGGAGGCGCACTGACGGCGCTGTTTCAGCTCGAGAATGGATTTGAGTTGAACAATGGCCGCCTTGGACAGGGTGGCGCGCTGTTCGGCCGGCAGGCGTTCGTCGGCATTGAAAGCAAGCAGTTGGGTACGCTCACGCTCGGCCGCCAGTATGACAGTATCGTCGATTACGTCGGGAAGCTGGAATTTGGCGACTCGAATGTCGGCACTGGTCATAGCGCACATCCGGCGGACCTCGACAACTTCAACAACAGCCGCCGAACCAACAACGCCGTCAAGTACACCAGCAACGACTACGGTGGACTTACATTTGGGGGTATCTACAGCTTGGGTGGCGTTGCGGGTTCCGTCGCGCGCAATCAGGTCTTTTCGCTCGGCAGCGGCTACCACGGTGGTCCGGTGACATTGGGCATTGCCTACCTGCAAGCGCGTAATCCGGCGACATCACTGTTCGGCAGCAACCCGAACGAAACGCCCACCTCTAATGGCTTGACCGGGACGCCGGTGTTGAGCGGCTATGCGGGTGCAAGCGCATACAACGTGATCGGTGCCGGCGCGCTCTACGCGTTGGGCGACGCGGTACTCGGCGCGAACTACTCGAATGTTCGCTTCTCAAACATCCCCGCACTCGGAAACTCCTCGGCCATTTTCAACGACTTCGAAGTCAACCTGCAGTATCACGTGACCCCGAGACTTCTGACCGGTATTGCATATAATTACCTGCACAGCAGCCATGTTTCGGCTACGGTCGGGGGCGCGAATTACAGCCAATTCAGTGCAGGCATGAACTATACGTTGTCACGGCGCACCGACGTTTACGCCGCTCTCCAGTATCAGACGGCCAATGGCCACGACTCGACGGGAGCCAGCGCGGTAGCCAGCATCGCCGGCGTGTCACCATCGTTGAACCGCCAGCAGACAGTTGGACGCGTCGGCCTTCGTCATCGGTTCTGAAGCCGGATCGTGGGATCTACGGGGGGCGCGTCGCACCTTAAAGCGGCGTTTTCCCGGCGATGCCGCAAGTCGGGGCATCGCCGGATTTTTTTAGTTGAAGTTCCTGCATTCGCGAATGCCCGCCAGGACTTAATGGACGCGCAACATCTTTTCGATGACGAGATCTCCGACGGACATCAATGGGAGATCCCACACGCAAAAATGAAGTCGGCAGGGCATCCTGTTGCCAGGAGCAAAGTGATTTCAGGGCGACGGCAGTTTAGCAATCCTGACGATATCACGAATCACAACTGTTGACGTCACCGCCTTGATGGCGCGCCTGCACCGGATATTCAGCATAGCGGGCACCTGCGGGCGGCGAACGCCCCGTCAGGGTCGGTCCAGACTCGGACTGTTGGGCCTCCGCTGTCGCGCTGTGCCGAGAGCGAACCTCGGGTCGCCTCGACAAACTTGCGGCATCGCCCGTAGAGGGGATCTCGTTGAAAAAAGACCGTCGAGCCGCAAGACAATACCTCGCATGGAACTGGTGAGTGCGAGGGGACGGAGGAATGCCCCGGAGTTACAGGCGCAATGCGCCGTCGGACCGGTAGCAGCAGGTAACAGGAGGAACGCTGCTTCCAGAATGCCTGGACGACTTCGTTCTCAGACGCCAGCGTGGAAGATCGGACCTCTCCGTTTCATGCCTTGGTGACCACGTCCGTGGCCGGTGGTCGGTCAGCGACTCGCTGACCGTCGCCGGAAGGGTCCGTAGAGGTTCCAAGTGACCCGCTCGAGAGTCGATGGATTGCCTGGCCGAAGTACCTGCCTGAAAGCATTAATCTTTCAGGGCACGTCAGTTCGGCCCGTCCTCGGGCGGTACAAGCTGGGCGAGCGCTGGCGCAATCACCCCTTCAAGCAGCGCTTTTTCCGGACGAACGCGAGCCAGGACGCGAACGCCCATCAGAACGCCAAGCAGGTGCCGGGCGAGGACTGCGGCCGGCTGTGATTGCGTAATGGTCCCGTCGGCCTGACCTGTTCTGATGCATCCGAGAAAAAAGCCTTCGATACGGGTAAGAACGCCGGCGATGATCTTCTGGAACTCAGCATCGTGCGGTGCCATCTCCAGGGCCGAGTTCACGAGCATGCAACCCTTATGCTGGCGATCGTTCAACGAGCGGCGCAGGATCTCGTCGAAGAACGAGTGGATCGCCTCAAGGGGAGGGAGCGCTTCGCACCGCCGTATGCGGTTGCCTATGCTTTCGCTTACGTAGCGATCGAGCGCAGCCCGGAACAGGCCGCGCTTGTCTCCATACGCGTTGTAAAGGCTTGCGGCGGTGAGACCTGTTTTCCCGGTGAGATCTTTCACCGACGTCGCCTCGTAGCCGAACCTCCAGAAGCACTGGACCGTTGCGTCGAGCACTGTCTGTTCGTCAAATTCCCTTGGTCTCGCCATCTCTGTCACCTGGATCCATCATGGCGCAGCTAGCTTGCCAACTTCGCTGCGATGAGCGATTATAGAATGTGCGTTCTAAAACGAAAAGGGCGCGACCTGATATGCCTTGGGTGCATCGTGCCCCGTGGAGGCATCGCGTGGAGGAGAAGAGTCATGGGACTGCAGGAGCAACTGGACAGCTTCAGGGCGGAGTTTGCGCGCACTGCGCCATCCGGGCGCGTCGCGCTCTACGAGGCCAGAATCGACGAACTGCGTGCCAGTTTCGGACTGGAGAGGGCGGTCGGAACTGGCGACGAAGCGCCGGACTTTTCGCTACCGGACGTACATGGCAATCCGATCTCGCTTTCCGGTCTGTTGCGGCACGGCCCCGTCGTGGTTACGTTCTATCGCGGCGGATGGTGTCCCTACTGCAATATCCAGTTGCGGGCGTATCAGGCGATCCTTCCTGAGTTGGCCGCGCTAGGCGCCCGGCTGGTCGCGATCTCGCCGCAGCTGCACGACGGTTCGCTGACGACTGCGCAGACTAATGCACTGACCTTCGATGTCCTGAGCGATGCAGGGAATTCCGTCGCGCGCCGCTTCGGGCTTGTTTATGCACTGCCCGAGGACCTGCGTGAGGCACTGCGCTCGAACAACAAGGCGTTGCCTGTGCTCAATGGCGACGGCAGCTGGGAATTGCCGGTTCCCGCCACCTATGTGATTGCTCCGGATGGGCGCATTGTGCTCGCCGGTATCGAGGTCGATTACTGCAAGCGCCTCGAACCGGATGCGATTCTCGCTGCCCTGAAAGCGCTTTTACCGGCCTGATCGATGGCAAGCGGCAAGGTATCGGGTGCGGCGGCGGCCGTTGACCCTGAGCAGGCGCAGCGAAAAGCCTCACGCATACGACTGTCGGGGTTCGCCTGGGCAGCGCTCACGGTCATGATCTTCTCGGGCTGGTTTGTCGTGACACGGCTCGGTGTCATCCGCGAGCTTCGCATCTGGGACATTGCCGCGCTTAGGTTCGGCATCGGCGCCATCCTTCTCGCGCCAACTGTCGTGCGCCGGGGCTCCCGCCTGTCTGCCGCCGCCTGGGGCGAGGGTTTGATATTTGCGGTGTTGTGGGGCGTGCCTTTCGTACTGCTCGTCGCGCTCGGGTTGAAGCTGACTTCGGCGGCTCAGGCCTCGTCTGTCGCACCGACGTTGATGCCCGTCTTCGCCGGCGTGTTGGGTTGGGCTTTCCTGCGTGAGCGGCAGGGAAGGTCACGCTGGATTGGCTATGCGGCGATCATTACAGGGCTCGTTTGCCTGGTGGGTGCCGGTGTAGCAGCCCATGGCAAACCCAATCCTTTTGGCATCTTCGCACTGACGGCCGCTGCCGCGATGTGGGCCATCTACACGCTGCTGTTTCGACGCAGCGGCCTGACACCGGTCGAATCCGCTGCGCTGATCTGTCTCTGGTCGATGGCGCTTTATCTTCCAGTCTATCTGTTCCTCGGCCTCAGCCGGTTCAGCCTCGCCTCCCCGGGCGAGATCGCCATGCAGGGGCTCTATCAAGGCGTGCTGATGAGTGGCGTCGCGCTCATCACCTATAACCGGGCCGTTTCCCTGCTCGGCTCTTCGGCTGCCACTGCTGTCATTGCGCTGCTTCCTGCTGTTGCCTCGGTTCTCGCCATACCCGTTCTCGGCGAAACGCCGTCGCTGGCCGAAGGTTTGTCGATCGTCGTCATCGTTTTCGGTGTACTGCTCGCTTCCAGGCCCCCGCCCGCGCGCATTGCAGCAGTGCGGCGTGCATCAACCCATTCGCAAACCTGAAGGTACCTCCATGATCCGCTTTTACTTCCACCCCACGCCAAATCCGGCCAAGATTGCCCTGTTTCTCGAGGAGACGGGTCTTCCCTACGAGATGGTCCCCATCGATACGAGCAAGGGCGAGCAGCACACGCCGCAATTCCGCGCGATCAACCCCAACGGCAAGGTGCCTGCCATCGTCGATACAGACGGGCCGGGCGGCAAGGAAGCGCGCGTGTTCGACTCCACGGCGATCCTGCTCTATCTGGCGGAGAAGACCGGCAAATTGCAGGGCGCACCGGAGGACAGACCCGAGCTGCTTTCGTGGCTCCTGTTCCTTGCCTCCGGTCTGGGGCCATTTTCGGGCCAGGCAGTGCACTTCCAGTTCGCCGCGCCCGAAGGGCTCGACTATGCGGTGAACCGTTATCGACGCGAGGCCGAGCGCCACTACCAGGTTCTGAACGACCATCTGGAAGGGCGGACGTACATCGTCGGTGAAACGTACACAATCGCGGATATATCGGCATGGGGATGGCTCGACCGCGCTTCGCGTGTGCTCAAGGGGGCCGAGGACCCGCTGGGGTCGTTTCCCAACCTCAAGCGGTTGTTCGAAACAGTCGATGCACGCCCAGCGGCGGCCCGCGCCAGAGCAGTCGGCAAGGACCACGAGTTCAAGAAGGTCAACGACGAAGAGACTCGTCGCGCGCTCTTCCCGTCCAATTATCCGCTGGTTGCCTGAGCTGGCACTGAGCCGTTACGGAGAACTGCATGGCTGATTCAATCGACTATATTCCCCCGAAGGTCTGGACCTGGAACAAACCCAGCGGCGGCACCTTTGCGAACATCAACCGACCGGTCGCCGGGCCGACACATGAAAAGGTGCTGCCTGTCGGGCGTCATCCGCTGCAGCTTTATTCGCTGGGCACCCCCAATGGCGTAAAGGTCACGATCCTGCTGGAGGAACTGCTCGCAGCCGGCTATTCGGGGGCCGAGTATGACGCCTGGCTGATCAGGATCGGCGAGGGTGAGCAGTTCGGCAGCGGCTTCGTGGGCATCAATCCGAACTCGAAGATCCCCGCGCTGCTGGATCGCAGCGGGCCGAAGTCTGTACGCGTGTTCGAGTCGGGCTCGATCCTGCTGTACCTGGCCGAAAAGTTTGGGGCGTTCCTTCCGAAGGATGTGGCGGCACGCACCGAAACGCTCAACTGGCTGTTCTGGCAGATGGGCAGCGCGCCGTACCTGGGCGGCGGCTTCGGCCACTTCTACGCCTATGCGCCAACGAAGATCGAGTATGCGATCGACCGTTTCGCGATGGAGGTGAAGCGCCAGCTCGATGTGCTCGACCGGCAGCTCGCCGACAGTGAATATCTCGCCGGTGACGATTACACCATCGCCGATATGGCGGTGTTCCCCTGGTACGGTGGCCTTGTCAAAGGCTGGCAATACGGTGCCGCGGAATTCCTGTCCGTGCAGGACTACACGAACGTTCAACGCTGGGCCGACATGCTTCTCGCGCGGCCGGCAGTAAGACGTGGCCGCATGGTCAACCGGACGAGCGGTGACCCTTCCGGGCAGCTTCGGGAGCGTCACAATGCAAGCGATTTTGATACGGCGACACAGGACAAGCTGGAGGCAGCGCGATCATGAAGATATAGGGCAAACGTGGGAGATGTTCGTCACCGTCGTCGAGGCGGGCTCGTTTTCCGCGGCCGCGCGCCGCCTGAAGCCCGGACAACCGGCCGTCTCGAAGTCGATTGCGCAGTTCGACGAGCATCTGAACGCACGGTTGGCGCTCCATTCGATGCGCGGGCTTGCGCAAATCGATGCGCGGCTCTGTTCTACGAACACACGCGTCGTGTTATCGACGAAGCGGATCGAGCAGAGAGGCCGTGCGTGAATCGGTCGATAGCCTGACAGGTCGTCCGCTCCGTGGAAGTGGGTACGATTAGGGTATGTGACGGTTCGTCTCTTTCCGGGCAGTAGTTGTAGTCGGCTGCCTTCCGCCTACGGTGACGTGGCAGTTCCGCCAGTCATTGACCGGCGGCAGGCGGATGCGCCGCAATCACATGCGTACCGCGCCCGAACCTCATCGGTGATGGCCGAAAACAAGCGTGTATCCGGGATCTGAGCGCTGACGCGTGGCCGCGGCGTCGCCAACTGGTGACTTCTCCCTTGTACCCGCGTGATCGCGACGACAAGTTGCATTGGCCGGACAGGGTATTGCCATGGGGCGCTACAACCTGATCAGGCCACAGTTAGCGAGCGGGGATTGGTTCAGGCGCTACCCGATGCGGTACTGGACGAGCCCCGAATTGGCTGGTGGCTCGTTACGCGGAGGGCTAGCATGAGCGAGGCGGCCTCGGCGTTCTGTGCCTGGCTCACGGAAGTCACCCATGAGAGTGTGCTTACCTGAACGTATTAGTTTCGTTCACGGGTGGCGCGCGAAAATTCATTGGTCACGTGATGGCTGGGTCAATAGTATGGAGGCTTCTCCGATCTTGAACAGATGCCCCCTACCATGACCATAGCAATTTCCGCTCGCGTTGCCGAACTTGGACTCACACTCGAGCCCGCCGCCGCTCCTGCTGCCAACTACGTGTCGCACGTGCAGGATGGCAATCTCCTCCATATTTCCGGCCAAATATCGCGCAAGGGTGGGCAGCCGGCCTACCTCGGGCGCCTCGGCGACAACCTCACGGAGGAAGAAGGAATCGAGGCTGCGCGACTGTCGGCGCTGGGCGTTCTTTCGCAGATCGCGGCGGCCACAGGGTACCGTCGAGATCGCGTAGCTCGGGTCGTTCGTCTGGCTGCGTTCGTCGCCAGTATCCGTGACTTCAGCCACCAGAGTACTGTTGCCAGCGGCGCGTCCGACGTCATGGTTCGGGTCTTCGGCGATGCCGGCCGGCATGCGCGCAGTGCGGTCGGCGTCGCGTCGTTGCCCTCCGGTGCGGCCGTCGAAGTGGAAGCCATCATCTCGCTGACACAAGCGTAAATCCAACTCCCTTCATTAGGACAACCATGTCGTCTTCTCTCTCGCTTACTGCCGTGGAAGCGCTACGCGCCCGCACGCCGGGCGCACAAAGCACCACACATTTCAATCATGCCGGCGCCTCGCTGCCGTCTTCGGCCACGCTGGAGGCAATCCACACGCAACTATGGCGCGAAGCCACGATTGGGCCAATGGAGGCCGGCGTAGCAGGACGAGAACAGACCGAACGCGCGCGGATACTCGCCGCACAACTGCTGAACGCAAAGGTGACCGAGATTGCCTTGACCACCGGCAATTCGCCCGGATGGGGTGCCGCATTTGCCGCATTGGGCTCCTGGCGATCAGGCGAGCGCATCCTGGTCGGGCGTCACGAATGGGGCGGCAATCTGGCTGCCATGCGCCTGGCGGCGCAGCGCGCGGGGGCGACGATAGAAGAAATTCCGTCCGATTCTTGCGGCACAGTGGATCCCCACGCGCTGGAGGCGATGCTCGATGACCGGGTACGCCTGATTGCACTAACCTGGTTGCCGGCGAACGGCGGGCTTATCAATCCGGCCGCGGCGATCGGTCGGGTCGCGCGCCGTCACGGGATCCCATACTTCATCGACGCCGCGCAGGCAGTGGGGCAACTTCCTATCGATGTAGTCGAGGTGGGCTGCGATGTTCTGAGCGGTGCGGGTCGTAAGGCACTACGTGGTCCAAGAGGCACGGGCCTGTTGTATGTCAGACAGGATTTTCTATCCCGCTTGGCGCCCGCATTCGTCGACACGCGCTCTGCGCCGCTGGATGCGAACGGCGAACCCGTTTTGCGAAATGACGCTGTGCGGTTCGAATCGTCGGAAGCGTCGCTGGCGCTGCACTGCGGACTCGCCAATGCGTTGCAGGAAGCCCTGGAGATCGGGATCGACACTATCCGCGCGCGGATCGACGGCATCGCACAGACGTTGCGTACGCAACTGGCGGCTATTCCGGGTGTGACGGTGCTGGATCAAGGCGTCGAACGGTCCGGTCTGGTGGCATTCAACTTGACGGGGTTAGACGCCGTATCGGTGCAGCGCAGTCTTGCGGCTCAAGGTATTACGATCGGTAGCAATGGCGTCGGCTATACGCCGCTGGATATGGAATTCAGGGGACTTAAGCAGATCGCGCGCGCGTCGGTCAGCTACCTGACCACTGAGTCGGAGATCAGCAAATTGCTGGATGGAATACGAGTACTGGCGCACTAGCGATCAAGCGGCGCCTGAGCGGGCAAAGGCTGTCAGTGTAGCCTGCTAACTTGAACGGCCGTTTTCGGTGAATCTGAAGGGCCGTAAAGGTCGTAAGAACGCCTTCGATTGGGTAAGTTTGGGGTTTGGCCGCGGCGGAGATGCTAATGTCGAGCGAATCAGATTTGACACCTGCTGTACCTGAATGTCGGGTCGACGACCAAGTGTCTGCCTGATTGGCCCCTTCACGGAGGAGATCGGCGGACAGAAGGGTGCATTCGCCCGCGCATGACATAGAAGTCGCAGTTGACGATGGCACAGGAATGTTGCCGTTGTCTGTGTGTGGCGGGTTCGCGGACATTCCATACGGGCAAATCGAGAACGGACAGGTTCAACGGATCTTGGTTGAAGACCTTCGGCGAATCCTCCGCGTGCGTGTTCCGGGCAGTTTGCCGGGCGAACCTGAAAAGAGCGTTGTGGCTGGATACTTACCGAGATTGGGACGGTAGCCTTTTCCGGGACGCAACCAGCGAGGAAATCATTGCGATATGTCGAGCGTAATGTGACTCGAACGATCGCTATCGAAATCCGTGGACGTCCCTTGTGGGTCGACAAGACTTATTCGCCGTTCCGGTGGGCGGCCCGTTCCCTTCTGCCATTGGCGCAAGCAGCAATGGTCTCGAAGTGCTGCGTCTTTGATACTGCTTTAGCCGAGCTGGTGCTGAGTCTCCCCGTTGCGGTCCGTGGAGCGACGGTAAGTACCAGTGGTGTTTTTCGGTATCGTCGGTGTATGGGCTAGCTGCATCCTCTTCCAGAAAAGGATGTAGCCGTCGGATTGGCAATCGATTGGGGTTATCAATTCCTTGAACGTCGCGCCGCCAACAAGTCCGCTACGACGTTCTGATGTGTATTCGAATGGACCCGTTCGCTCTAGGCTGTTGAAGAAACGCTCTGTCGGAGCATTCCCAACAATTCCTTTGCGGCTCATTGAGCATGGCATGCCATATCCGTCCAGCTTTGCCTGGAAGGTCAGACGCCGGCCCGAGCCCGGTGCGCAGCATCACTCGGACGGGGGCAATCACGGCGAGAGTTCCGCGCCCTCGGCGTGAAGTTGCGCGCCATCAGATTCTCAGTGACCGGCAGCGTGTGCCTCAAGTCCGTCGAGATTGCGATAACGGCGTCTGTGTAGGACGTGGATACCATAGTCGCGCATTAGACGCTCCACCCGCCCCTTGCTGGCCGGAAGGCCCCGAGCCACGAATAGAAATACAACTCAGACCAGTTCCGCACGTCGACGCAACAACACGACCTCATAAGAATCAGTGATCGATTAACTCAAGCATCGCCACATATGTGCTTCGCCGAAACGATTTCTTCGCCTAAAGATGCGAAATATGCTCTCCAAAATCCCACTGCTTCTTCTGCTGACACCTGATCTGGAAGACACTCGATCTCGAAAACGTCACAATCTGAAAGGTGTCCAAACATGCACCATCTCTTCAAGGCCGCGTCTGCTCCATCGCTAATGAGACTGATGATATTCGTGCGACGTTGCTCTATGCTCCCCGCGACATAGTCAATAAACAGGCTGAAATCTGATGGTCGAGAGACCCCAAAAACCTGGTATCGAATCGGATAAGGTGAGCCTTCCATCGTACCCTCCTTCAGTCTCTATCGATCACTAAACATTGATGGTGCAACGAGCGGTATTCTTCTCGCGTGTAGCAAGCCCGTCGGCAGGCATGTGCTCGATCGCCGCAAGGGCCTTCTGCCGTGGTAATTGCTCCATCGAGCACGTGTTTGAACCGTCAGCGTATAGGAAAAAGATTGGCAACTATGTGCGCTGCCGCTTATGGGAGTCACAGATACCGCAGTTTGAGCGCTCAACGTGAGAAATTCGCAAGGGCGCAAACCGTCTGTCCTGCCGTGACGTTGCTGTTCGACACGCGCTTCGCGCCGGAGCCCTGGTGATCTGGCCGCGTAGAAGATTCGACGCGAAGATCGATGGACTGGGGCAGGCCGATCTTGGGGTCGACCTCTGGGCAGTGGTGGTAGGGATTGGATTACGCGGGCAATGGACTATCTAAACCGGCGGCTGCCGGGACTGGCAGCCCTATGGGTGCGTGAATCAATCGCGGCGCGGATTTGAGTGGTGGCGTGAACACGCAGTTTTGAAACGACCCGTTTCATCCGCGCGAAGACGCGACCTGGATACGAGTTGCCGGCGGCGTCACGGCGCTGCGTTCGCCGCATTCCAGCATCTACGCTCAGGCTGGTTACCGGCCGCAGTGGGCAATGCTGACGGTGGAAGAGGTTAGGCGTGCAGGGTGATCCCGGGCTTCGTTAGCGTGTTGGGCAGAAACTGTCATCGCCGTGTACGTGCGCCAATAGTGCTCCGTGTCTTCCAGGTCACGCCATGCTGCTCGAGGTAGTCTCTGATAAGCTGCCGCACAACCTGGGATGGAGTCAGGTCCTGTGCGGCGCAGAGTTTCTCGAACGCTTCTTTTTTTACGGGGTCAATCAGGACTGTCAGTCGGGCGCTTTTCGATTCCATGGTGGCAGCGAAGGTTGAAACATGTTAATCAAATTATAATGGATTGTTCGCTTTCGCTACAGTAATTGATGTCACTGCGCTCAATCGAGAGGCGGGCGCGTGCGTTCCAGGTGGCAGTCCTGGCGACCGCCAGCAGCAACAGGAGCGTAAGATTTGCGTCGCCATGCAGAAAACTGCGTCCTGCCTGGGTGAGCGTCGTGGCCCCCCGACCGTTTTCGGAGACGGCAACAAACCCGGCACGAATCAATTCATGAGTGACGGACCAGCTCAGGGCTGGCGTGCTGCGCCCGTAGCGTGGTTGCGAAAGGCGCTTGAGCGTCCAGATCGCTGCATGGCTCAATTTGACTGGCCGAAGGTCAGTAGGCTCGGTCATGTCTCGTTCTTGTCGTGGCGTGGTTCACGATGGGAGAAGCGGGGGAATTCGATCCGGCTGGGGGAGCGTGTCTGGTCAGGTTTGTGCGCAGGCCGTGCGTTCGTCCCAGTCAATCCTTTTGCCGTATTCGATCCTTATCGCAGTTTCGCGTAGATTCAGAGGGTGCATGACCTCGAGGACGCGCGCTCGTGCAAGCGACTCGTCCAGGGATAGGCATGCGGCCGGCTCCTTCCACGCAAAGGCGATGACATTCTCGGGACTGTCCTCCGCCGGCACCACGACGACTGCATCGTCAAAGACGGCCCTGAGTGAGCGGACGCAGCGACGGAAGCCGGAATCGCTAGCTATCAGATTGGCTACCAGCAAACCGTTATCCGGCAACTGTCGCCGGCAGGCCGTATAGAACGCGCGGCTGCACAGTTGCGGCGGCACACCCTCCGCGCCGAATCCATCGACAAGCAGCACGTCGGGATGCTGGTCAGACGAATCGACGTAATGGGCACCATCCGCGCAGATCACCGTGAACCGCTCGTCGTCGGGGGGGGATCTGGAACTGCGAACGCAGCGCGAGCACGTCGGGATCGATTTCGACAGCCGTGATGATGGCGTCAGGCACATAGCGGTAGCAATACTTCGCCAGCGAGCCGCCGCCCAGGCCGACGATCGAAATGCGGCGCGGATTTGGCTGGGACAACAAAAAGCCCATCATGGTCCGCGTATAGCCCAACGCAAGGGCGTAGGGCTCTTGCGCAAGCATGCAACTCTATACGCCGCTTTCATCGAACTGCAGCGCGACGAAACCGCCCGCCCGTACAATCACAGGTCGCTCGGGTCCTCCATTCTGGCTGGGCCAACCGCTGCGGATCATCGGCCGGTGACTGCAGTGCTGCACTGTGCGCGCGACTGCATATAGGGCACTGCCCCAAGCTCTGAGGCACAGAGTTTGGCCGACAGGGTTTGCAGCGCATCCCGCTCGTCAGGTCCTGCCACAAGGATGTGAACGGCTGTGTCCCGTCGGGCCCGCAGCGACATGACCGACATGGCATCTTTGCCATTGACATGGCGACCATTTGCCGCACAGATGACATCGCTGGCAAACGTGACTGCTGTTGCCGCGAATTCCGCCGCTACGGTCTCATCGACTCCCCATCGGGCCGTCACCCGAATCAAAGCATTACCACAGTGTTTCTCCTTTCCTGCGCGTCGGTTCAATCAGGCCGATACGACCCCCATCGACCTAGTGCAGACGCCGTCCGACAATGTCCGCAAGAAAGCTGCGCAACGCATCGTCCCATGTCTCGCTGTCCAGCATCACGCATGTGGTATCGATGGATCGCATATCGGCGTCGAGATAGACCGCGCGGATAGCTCTCGGCGGTAGTGGTTTTCGAAAGAGCCGGCCGTCACCGTCGAGAAAGAGACATGTCTTTCCGCGATACCGGGCGCCACGGACCGAGATCGCGTCGAACACATGGCGCGCCGATGCCTTCGGATAGACAAAAACGATGTTGATTCCGTGAGCTTCGAGACTGTCGGATATCTCCGCAAACCGGTGAAGCATCTGGAACCCGCGCTCCCCGGCCGTGCCGACGCCGACCACGACCAGGCCGTGCTCGCCCTTCATGTCCCGAACCAGTCGGCATGCGTGGTCGTGCGACAGCAGGGCAGCACCCGGGTCAATCACGTTCTTTCCTTGCAGGTCTTCGGACGCGTTTCGCACGTCTGTTCGTGGCACCGTCTCAAGACTTGCCACAGGCAGGCCGGCGTCAGCGTATTTCGTCGGACAGGAGCGCAAATCAAATGATAATGGCATTATCATACCATGTGTGTGTGAGCAGCATGGATGAGGTGACTCCACGCCCTGTCAGTTCATCGCCGGGGTCATTGCGGCTTGCGCGCGGGCCGCCACGGGCGCTCCCAAAGATCGTCAAGCAATGGACTGATTGCCAGCGCCGTCGACATGCTTGAAGCCCAGGGCGCCCGTCATGCCGCCTACAAAAAACTCGCGAGCATGCCGGAGTCCACCTTGAGTCGCTCCCGGTTGGCGAGAACGGGTTTCGAGGCAGGATCAGCGCTCAACACGTTCCAGTAAAAGAGTTTGCCGAGTTCGATACCGATGTCGGTGACGATGCCCGTCATGTGCGCGGTGCAGATTTCCGCGCCTGACAGCTTGGTGATCATGGCGTTCTGCGGTCCCATGATGAAGCAGAGCAACACGACGGTTGCGGGCACGAACAAGGTTTCCCGCAGAGCCAGATGACTGCAGACCATGCCGAAGCACAGAAGCAGGGCGGCTTCGAGCATGAGTGGGGAAGCATATTGACTATGCAGGCGCTGACGGCCTCCCCAGTTGACGAGCACCGCCGAGCAGGCGGCGCCCAGCAGAAACAAGATCAGCGGGCCAATGCCGGCAAGCACCAGCGCGACATCACCCAGCACCGCCTCGTCCGCGATCGCGGAAAGAATGCCGCTCATATGCGACGTGTACTGCTTCACGGCCAGATAGCCGCCCGCGTTCGCCGCACCTGCCACGAACGCAAGGGAAAACCCGAGACGCCTGTTCGCCTCGGTACGTCGGTCCTTTCCGGTCGATGCTCGAAAGAAGTGCGCGGGTATGCGTACAGACTCCTGCCGTCACACGATGTGTATGTGGCCTTGTGTGGGCGTGAATTCCACCGCGTCGGAATTGCGCGCTGGTCTCGGTTCTGAAAGACGGATTGCCATTGTGCAGGCGTGAAAACACGGCGCCGCCGCGAAGCGAAGGGGGTCGTCGCTGCCGTATGGAATCCTGCGGACAAAGCTGATAGGATGATAACGGCATTATCATAGTCTGATAACTGTATGTTCCTGACGCCGGCTCCGTGTTTCCAGGTTCCGGCCTCGCGAGGAGACATCCTATGCAGCGCGGATTTGCGGCAGACGGACCGCTTCATCAACCGGGCGGTCAGACAGGCCGGCGCTCAGGCGCCGCCTGTCCTGAAGGACGCGCGACGCAAGTTGTTGATCGCATCGCATCCGGTGCGGCAGCGGGCCGAGAATAGGCATACAGCAAAGGCGACGCACGATGGCCTCTCTCACCGTCCTTCCGTTCGTGCTTGCCGTGCTTGCCGTGATCGCCGGTTGGCTCGTCGTCGGGGTGCTGGGGCTCCTCAGCCTACGTCGAACGCGAGTCGTCGCACACGCGCTTTTCCCGGCAGGTGCATTGTTTGGGTTGCTGCTCTGCGCGCTGGGTATTGCCGGCATCGTTTCCCCTCCCCAAGAGGCGATCCTGCCGTTGGGTCTGCCGGGTCTACCGTTCCATGTCAGGCTCGATGCCCTGTCGGCGTATTTCCTGACTGTACTCGGCATGGTTGGCGCGGGCGTCAGTGCCTTTTCCGCCGGCTATTTCCGCAAGGGTGAAGGCACGCCCCCCGGGTTGCTCTGCTTCGAATATCACGTGTGCCTTGCGGGCCTCGCGCTCGTCCTCGTGGCAAACGATGCCTACTCCTTCATGGTCGCCTGGGAAACGATGACGCTGGCGGCAACGTTTCTCGTCATGAGCAACCATCGCATTCCCGAAATCCGGCGAGCCGGCTACCTGTACTTCCTGATTTCGCACGTGGGCGCACTCGCGCTGCTGCTGTGTTTCGGGCTGTTGCAGGCGGGGACGGGCGACTCCACGTTTGCCGGCATGCGGCAACAGCATCTGGACATATTCTGGGCATCCATTGCGTTCGCGCTGGCGCTGTTTGGCTTCGGGGCGAAGGCGGGCATCTTCCCGTTGCACGTCTGGTTGCCCGAGGCGCATCCGGCGGCGCCGTCGCCTGTGTCGGCACTGATGAGCGGCTTTGTCCTGAAGGCAGGGCTTTACGGCATGCTGCGGACGGTGTTCGACCTGCTGCACGTGCAGACCGCATGGTGGGGTGTTGTGATGTTGGCGCTCGGTCTGTTCACCGCACTGTTCGGCGTCGTGTTCAGCGCCATCCAGACCGACATGAAACGGCTGCTCGCCTACTCGTCGGTCGATAACATCGGTCTGATGTTCGTCAGCATGGGGCTCGCGGTCGTGTTCCGGGCGTTCGACATGCCGGCGCTCGCCGCGTTGTCGCTGACGGCGTTGCTCTACCAGATCGCCAGCCATGCCGCGTTCAAGAGCCTGCTGTTCATATCGACGGGCTCTGTCCTGCATGCAACGGGTGAGCGCAATCTCGGCCGCCTCGGTGGCCTGATCCGGTTCATGCCATGGACTGCGTGGGTCGCATTGCTGGGCGCGCTTTCGAGTGCGGGGCTGCCGCCGTTGAGCGGGTTCGTGTCCGAATGGCTGCTGTTGCAGAGTTTCCTGTTCACGCCCGACCTGCCGAACTCATTCCTGAATATGATCGTTCCGCTCGTCGCGGCGCTGATCGCACTCGTTGCCGCACTCGCCGGTTACACGATGGTGAAGTTCTTCGGGATCATCTTCCTTGGGCAGCCGCGCGAGCCAAAGCTGAGCTACGCGCGGGATGCCAGCCCGTGGGAGCGTGTCGGCTTCGTCTGGCTCGCGGCGACGTGCGTGCTGCTCGGCCTGCTGCCTGTGCAGTTCGTTGCCGTGCTCGATCGCGTGACGCAGGCGCTGATCGGCGCGGGCATCGGGCCAGCGGTTGCCCGGAATGGCTGGTTGCTGCTGGCACCCACAAATGCCGGTCGTGCGAGTTACATGCCATTGGTCTTTTTGCTGTTCTTCGTCGGCTGCTGCGCGCTGGCCTGGGTGCTCGTGCGACGGTTCTATCATGGGCGGTTGCGCCGCGCGATTCCGTGGGCTTGCGGCCATCCGTTCGTGAACGCGCGCATGCAGGATACGGCCGAAGGGTTCGGCCAGCCGATTCGCGAGATCTTCGCGCCGCTGCTCAGGATCGAACGGCAACTCCCGACACCCTTCGACGCGCGCCCGACGTATCGCGTCGCCGTGACGGACCGCACGTGGGCGATGCTTTACGAGCCCATCGAGCGCATTGTCAGACGCATCGCGGCGCTGGCAGGCCTGCTCCAGGCGGGCCGCATCGCTGTCTATCTGATGCACAGCTTTCTCGTGCTCATTGTCCTGTTGGTACTGGTCAGACGATGATTAGGCTCTCCGGACTGGCCTCGCAACTGCTCGAAATTCTGCTGGCGCTCGCAGCGGCTCCGCTGCTGACTGGCTGGATCAACATGTGCCGTGCCTGGTTGCAGAACCGTCGCGCGCCATCCATCTGGCTGCCATACCGGATGCTGCACAAGCTGTTCAACAAGGAATCGGTCGTCGCGCATCACGCGAGCCCCGTGTTTCGCGGTGCGCCATACGTGATCTTGGGCTGCATGACACTCGCGTGCGCCATCGTGCCGACGCTCTCGACGGATCTGCCGTTGTCGCCCGCTGCCGATGCCGTTGCGCTGGTCGGGCTGTTCGCGCTGGCGCGCGTGACAATCTCGCTCGCCGCAATGGATATCGGCACGGCATTCGGCACGCTGGGCGCACGTCGCGAGATGCTGGTGGGGTTCCTGGCTGAACCGGCTCTGCTGATGGTGCTCTTTTCCGCGTCGCTGATTACCCACTCGACGCTGCTGACGCATATCGTGAGCGCGTTGAGCCACCAGGAGCTTGCGATCTATCCGAGCCTCGCGTTCGCGGGCATTGCGTTCACGATGGTGTCGCTTGCCGAGAACGCACGATTGCCCGTCGACAATCCGACCACGCATCTCGAACTGACCATGATTCACGAGGCGTTGATCCTTGAGTATTCCGGGCGGCATCTCGCGCTGATGGAGTGGGCGGCGAGTCTCAAGCTGTTCGCCTACTCGTGCATCGGACTGTCCTTGTTCGTGCCGTGGGGCATCGCAGAGGCCGGCAATCCCGTCGCGCTGCTGCTCGCCATACCGCTGCTGTTCGTCAAGCTGCTGGTGGGCGGCGTGGCGCTCGCCGTGGTGGAGACGACGAACGCAAAGATGCGCATCTTCCGGGTGCCGGAGTTTCTCGCCACGGCCTTTCTGCTCGCGGTGATCGGCATGCTTGTCCACTTTCTGCTGGGGGCATGATGCACGGTCTCCACGGTCTTTCGACACAGATCATCAACCTGTTGGCGGCCGTTTTGTTGATGGTGTCGTTTGCGATGCTCAGCCAGCGCCGCATCCTGTCGCTGATTCACCTCTACACGCTACAGGGTATCGCGCTTGTATTGGCCAACCTCGTTCTGGGCTTTGTCACCGATGATGTCCATCTGTACATCTCGGGGTTGCTGACGCTGATACTGAAGGTCGGTGTCATTCCCTGGATTCTGTACCGGCTGGTGCAGCGCCTCAACGTGAAAACCGATGTCGAGACGCTGCTCAACATACCGACAACCCTGCTCATCGGAATCGTGCTCGTCATCGTGGCGTTCAACGTGGCGACGCCGATCAGCCAGCTCGCGACTTCGGTTGCGCGCGGCACGCTCGGCATCGCGCTCGCCTGTGTGCTGCTTTCGTTCATGATGATGATCACGCGGTCCAAGGCGATACCGCAGGTGATCGGCTTTCTTTCGATGGAGAACGGTCTTTTTTTCGCGGCGGCAGGGGCGACCAACGGCATGCCGATGATCGTCGAACTCGGCATCGGGCTCGACGTGCTGGTCGGCATCCTGATTCTCGGCGTCTTCATGTTCCAGATCCGCGAGCAGTTCGACAGCCTGGATATCCACCATCTGGAAAAGCTCAAAGATGACTGAAGCGTGGGTTCTGCTGCTCGTCTTCGGCATTCCGCTCGTCGCGGGCGGATGTCTGGCACTCGTCGGACAGCATCGTCTGGCGCCGGAACTCAATGTGGCGTTCAGCTTCCTGACCTTCATTGCGGCGATTCTGCTGGCCGCGCAAACCGTTGCCCACGGTACCGCCTTCGCACTCGGAAAGCTTTTCTTCGTCGATCCGCTCAACGTCTTCCTCGTTGCACTGACGGCATTCGTCGGCTGGACCACGTCGATTTTCTCGCGACCGTACATGCGCATTGAACAGGGGCGCGGCAAGATGACGGCGGCGCGTATGCGTCTGTATCACAGTATGTATCAGCTGTTCGTGTTCGCGATGCTGCTCGCGCTGCTCACTAATAACGTCGGCATCCTGTGGGTCGCAATGGAAGCCGCGACTCTCGCGACGGTGCTACTGGTGAGCGTCTATCGCACGGCGGCCAGTCTCGAAGCGGCATGGAAATATTTCATCCTGTGCGGGGTCGGCATTGCGCAGGCGCTGTTCGGCACGATCCTGCTCTATCTTGCGGCAAGCCGGCAGCTCACGGGCGGCGACGCGTTGCTCTGGACCAGCCTGAGCGCAGTGAAGGGCGTGCTCGATCCAACCATCATGTCCCTTGCGTTTGTTTTCCTGCTGATCGGTTATGGCACGAAGGTCGGCCTCGTCCCGATGCACAACTGGCTGCCGGACGCGCATGCCGAAGGGCCTACCCCGATTTCCGCCGTGCTCTCCGGCCTGCTGCTCAACGTGGCACTGTACGCGGTATTACGTTGCAAGGTGCTTGCCGACGGGGCCTTGCAGAACGGTCTGCCGGGGCGCCTGCTGGTCGGGTTTGGACTGGTAGCGGTGCTGGTCGCCACCTTTTCGCTGTTGCGCCAGAAAGACGTGAAGCGCCTGTTCTCATACTCGTCGATCGAACACATGGGCTTGATGACGTTTGCTTTCGGACTCGGTGGGCCGACCGCGACATTCGCCGGTCTGCTGCATATGACCGTGCATTCGCTCGTCAAGTCGGCGATCTTCTTCACGGTCGGCCATGCTGCACAGAAGACACACACGCAGATGATCGACGACATTCGCGGGCTGTTGCGCGTGAGCCCGACGGTCGGGTGGGGCATGATGCTGGGGGCGCTGGCCATTCTGGGCATGCCGCCGTTCGGCGTCTTCGCGAGCGAGTTCCTGATTCTGACGACGGCTATTAGCGAACTGCCGTGGGCGACGCCTGTACTCCTCATCGCACTTGCGGTGGCGTTCGCTACCATCTTCGCGCGCGTGCAGCACATGGTATTTGGCGAGACGACGGCAACACCGCTCGAGCACCCGCCGGCGCTCCTACCGGTATTCGTGCATCTGGGCCTCGGTCTCATGCTGGGGATTTACATACCGCCGTATCTTGCTGCGTGGTACCGGCAGGCGGCAGCGATGATTGCGGGGTGACGCGTGCGGATCGACTCACTCGGACTTTCGGACCTCACGCGGCTTTCGGCGTCTGCCTGGCTGACACATACCGACGCCGCAACGTGGGTCCGCATCGCCAGCACAGCACGAGAAGAGGGCGGCCGGCTGATCTCGTTGTGGGGTGCGCAAGCGGGTAGGGAAGCGGCTGCGGGCGCATTCACGATGTCGGCTGCCTATGCGATGCAAGATGGCCTGTTGTGGGTGCAGTTGCCTGTCGCGATGGGCAATGAAGAAGCGGCCGGCTATCCGGACGTGTCGAACATCTTTCCGTGTGCGTCGCGCATGCAGCGTGCCGTCTACGATCTGCTCGGGGTGCGTGCGACGGGCGCGGCGGACGGGCGTCCGTGGCTGAATCACGGTAGCTGGCCAGCCGACTATTATCCGCTTCAGAAACTGTCGTCTGGAACTGAGCGCTTCGAATCCCAGGAAGCGGACTACCCGTTCGTGCAGGTCAAGGGAGACGGTGTGCACGAAATCGCGGTGGGACCGATTCACGCGGGCATTATCGAGCCAGGGCACTTTCGCTTCTCAGTCGTGGGTGAGAAGGTGCTGCGACTCGAAGAGCGGCTCGGGTATACGCATCGGGGTATCGAGCGGCTGTTCGAGCGCACGCCATTGTTGACTGGTTATCGTCTGGCGGGACGGATAGCCGGCGACACGACGGTTGCCTTCTCGTGGGCGTATTGCATGGCCGTCGAACACGCACTGAACATCTTTGTTCCGCCACGCGCGCAGTGGCTGCGCGCCGTGCTGCTCGAGCGCGAGCGCGTCGCCAGTCATCTGGGCGATCTCGGTGCGCTTGGCAACGACGCTGGCTTTGCGTTCGGGCTCGCGCAGTTCGCGCGGATGAAGGAAGACTGGCTGCGTCTGAACGAAGTGATGTTCGGGCATCGCTATCTGATGGATCAGATCGTGCCGGGCGGGGTGGCGCGCGATATCGCTGCGCAGTTCGTCGAGGCGGCCACTGAACAGTGCGAGCGAACCGAAGACGCGGTCCGCGCGATGCAGCGCATTTACGACGAGCAGGCGGGTCTGCAGGATCGCTTTACGGGAACAGGCAAGCTCACGGCGAACGTGGCCACGCATTTCAGCGTGTGCGGCCTGGCGGCGCGGGCGAGCGGTCTGTGCATCGACGTTCGCGTGGATCATCCGTTCGCGCCATATCATGAGGTCCAGCCTCACATGATGAGCGACAGCCGGGGCGACGTGGCTGCCCGCGTCGCTGTGCGGTTCAACGAAGTCTATGAGTCGTTGCGGCTGATTCGCGTGCTCCTCGACGGTCTGCCTGACGGTGCCGTCGTCGCGCCAGTCGAAACCGGGCAGCCTCCATCTCGCGGTGTCGGCTGGGTCGAAGGATGGCGCGGCGATGTGTTCGTGGCCATCGAGACGGGCGAAAACGGGACGATTTCCCGCTGCCATTGCCATGATCCGTCGTGGCAGAACTGGGCGGCGCTCGAGCACGCGATCATCGGCAATATCGTTCCCGATTTCCCGCTGATCAACAAATCGTTCAACCTGAATTACGCGGGACACGACCTGTAATGTGGCAACTTCTCAAACAGATCGCACGGACAGACATTCCGGCCGGGTCCGTCCCGGACACGAACGACGCTTGGAGAACCTCGCATCAGCAGCAGATACAGCGGGAGATTCTCGACGTGCTCGGTCGCGCGTTATGCATCCGCCAGGTCGATGGGGGCTCGTGCAACGGATGCGAACTGGAGATTCACGCGCTGAATAACCCGTACTACAACATCGAAGGGCTCGGTATCAAATTCGTTGCGAGTCCGCGTCATGCGGACATGCTGCTGGTGACGGGTCCGCTCACGCTGAACATGAAGGAAGCAGTGCGTCGGGTATGGGAGGCTACACCCCATCCGAAGCTCGTCGTTGCCGCAGGCGACTGCGCGTGCACGGGCGGCATCTTCAGGGACAGTTATGCCGTGTGTGGACCGCTGTCGAACCTGCTTCCTGTGGACGTCGCCATTCCGGGCTGTCCGCCATCGCCCGTTGATCTGTTAACAGGCATTCTCACGGCGCTCCGATCAAAACCCGACGCGCTCGCGCCGTAATCATTGTGGGAGAGGCATAGTGGACCGGTTGGGAGCAGTCTGCCTGGCAGTGGTGCGCGGAACGTGGCCGCAGCTTGTCACGCTTGCGGGATTTCTGGTGGCAGTCGGCGTGAGGTTTCCGGGCTGGTTTGTCGCTCTCTCGATAGCAGTTGTTGGCGCTGTCGTGTGGCACATTGGCCGCCGCATTGAATCGGGCGGGGCGTCAGCGCGTCATGCTCCTATGCTGGGTGCCGTTCTTGTGGGCAGCGGACTGGCGTCGATCGTCCTAACGCTGAAATGGTGGTGAGGTTGACCCGCGAAAACGTCGAAATGGGCAGACATCGAATGCCATACCCAGCGGACTTCCGGGCCCAGATAGTCGAACTGGTGAAGTCCGGACGTACGCCTGAGGACCTTGCGCGC